>JANQOL010000721.1 GCA_028289675.1 Pirellulaceae bacterium | reverse complement strand
ATCCGGGCGGTGTGTCTCGTCGAGACGCAATCCGTGGTCGGCATGCACTGAAAACCTAGGTCAGGTAACGCCACTGTCAAACTTTGACGGCTGGCAAATCTGGAGGATTGCCTGAAAAATTGCTCATGCATATTCCTTTCGGCTGTCAAGCAAAATACGGAAGCCAGTCAATCCGCAGGACCCGCATAATCGATCCTGGTGAGCCACCAGTGGTCTGAACGCGTACCTGGCATTCAGACCCGTTCCGCCGCCCCGCGCTACAGCGCGGAACTTTTTCGCGGTGGCGGCAAGCAGTATATTCGGGGGCGTATTCCGCCCGCTCAGTGCCCATCTGAAACTAGCTTCGTTACATTCGCTTGAACCGACGGTGCTAGCCAAGGGCCCGTGTTCGTTGGCCGCTCGCATCAGCCGAAACAGCGACGTGCCGCTACACTTTTGATGGTGCCTGTTTGACGATGGTGAGCAACCACCTCGCTGTTGACGCAGGCCATGTGTCCGTGCGACTCGCACTAGAAGCAGACTATGCAGCTGACCAGCTACTTGAAATTAGTGCCCAAACGCGGTTGGCTGTGGCTAGGGATGGCGGCCGTACTGTGCAGCTATTTGCCGTGGCTATTCGCCTGGGACAACGCTCCGCTGGCAGTGCTGTTGCCGGTTGCCGTCAGTTCGATGTGCGTGCTGCAGTCCAGACGCCGGTGGTTCATTCTTTGGTTAGTGTCACTGGCGGCGGTGGCCTTGATCTGGATCGTCAACCCGGAACTCGTCCACGCCCGCGGCCTGTCGTTGCTGCTGATCCTGTCGGCTCAAGCGGCCATCGGTTTGGCGGGCGTGTCCGTCGACTACATGCCGTGGAGCCACGCGCAAACGCAATCAAGACTGGCGCACCGCCTGCGGAGACAATCGGAGCAACTCCAGTCCATCTTGGAAAATCAGGAGTCGACCGAACGCACGGTGATGCAGTTTGAGACCGACCGTCGGGCGCTGCTCGAACACTTACCCGTGCACGTCGTTCAAAAGAACCTGCATGGTCGATTCACCTTTGTCACCCAGTCATTTTGTGATTTGGTCAATCGGCCTTACGAAGACGTCATCGGCAAGACCGACTTTGATATCTTTCCTCGAGAGGCCGCCAGTAAGTTCGTCGAGGACGATCGACGCGTCATCGACCGTGGAAACGTATTTGATGACGTGGAGCGGACTCAGTTGCCGGATGGCACAGCCAGCTACATGCAAGTCCGCAAGGCGCCCTTGCGCGATCCTGAAGGTCGGATCTCGGGCGTCCAAGGAATCTTTTGGGATGTGACCGAAGAGCATCTCAGCCGCCAGGAACTGAAACGTATCGAATCACTAGCTCGCGCCCTCATCAACGCGGCCCTGGACGCTGTGCTCATCGTCGATGAGAACGGACACGTGCTGGAAGCCAATCCGGCTTCCGAAAAAATTCTAGGCTACACCCGCGATCAGGCGCATCTGCATCCTCCCCTGGGCAGCATTATGCAAACGTCATTGGAGGAACCGGGAGGACGAGCCACGGATCCGGCTGGCGGCCAACAGATGTTCCAACGCAAGATTCCCATCGGCGAGATTCTCAAGTCGGCCACTGGCAAACGCATCGAAGCCAAACTGAGACGTAGCGATGACATCTGGTTCGACGGCGAGATTTCGACACACCCGTTGAACGTGGATGGTTCGCAAGGATGGGCCATCTTTATTCGGGACATCACTCGTCGAAAGCAGGCTGAAAAAGAACTGCTGTCAGCCAAGGAAACCGCTGAGCACGCCAACGCTGCCAAAAGTGAGTTCGTTGCCAACGTCAGCCACGAACTGCGAACACCATTGACCGGCGTGATTGGCTTACACGAACTGCTGGATCGTAGCCCACTGAATGATCAACAGCGCGACTATCTCAAATTGGCCAAGCTGTCAGCCAGCAACCTGCTCACCCTGATCGATGACCTGCTGGATTTCTCCAAGATCGAGGCGGGGCATTTGGACGTCGAATCGGTCGTGTTTGATTTGCGTCCCTGCGTGGAAGAGGCAGTCACTTCACTGGCCGCCCGAGCACAGTTCAAGGGCCTGGAGTTGCTCATCGATTTTCAAGAAGATGTTCCCGAACAATTCCAAGGCGATCCCCATCGCATCAAGCAGGTGATCCTGAATCTGCTGGGTAACGCCATCAAGTTTACTGAGCGTGGTGATATCCGGACCCGTGTAGCGGTGAACTGCAATGACCAGCAACAACGCTTGCGGATCGAGGTGCACGATAGCGGCATTGGCATTCCAGTTCACAAGCGGCAACTGATCTTCGAGGCCTTTCACCAAGCTGACAGCAGCACAACTCGCCGGTACGGTGGCACCGGCTTGGGGCTGACCATTTGCCGCGATTTGGTGAACAAAATGGGCGGTGAAATTGGAACGACCGATGCCCAGGACTTGAACGGAGACGTTCGGACTGGCAGCTGCTTCTTCTTTGAATTGCCGTTTGCGGATTCCAGAGACGCCAATTCCAGAGAGGCTGGGGACCGCCAGCCGAGCGAGAGCCAGCCGCAGGAAGCCCATTCCTCCGAACACGTGGTGCTTGCGGCGGCACCCTCTGCTTGGCGCGAGCTGCTGTGCCGCGAAGTTCAACATCTCGGTTTTGACATCACCGTCATGCCCGTCACGCAGTTGTTGGCTCGGGAACCTGCGCATTTGTTCGCGGCCGGCAACCATACGATCGTCATCGCCGATTATCGGGAGTTACATGCCAACATGCGGGGCACGGCTCCGGTGGTCACGAAGTGGATTCTGCTGTCGCCATTGTTCAATGAAGAACAACACCACGTTCCCACGTGGCTCAACTACGCAAATCTCAAGTGGGTTTCGCGTCCGGTCCGTCGGAGCGCCTTGCAGGCCGCGCTTCGCTGGGAAGCACCTGGCGAAGCCGTCGAGGCAACGGCACCCAAAGCGCAGCGCGCCGCTCGGGCCGCGCGTATTCTGTTGGTGGAAGACAGCCCGATCAGCCAAACGGTATTGAAGGACATGTTGATTAGCTTGGGGCACAACGTGGAAGTCGCCAGCAATGGCCAGGCGGCGATCAGCAGCTGCCGTGACAAGTTGTTCGACCTGGTGTTGATGGATATCCAGATGCCCGACGTCGACGGTTTGGAAGCGGCTCGACAAATCCGTCAGGCCGAAGAAGGCTTGGGGCGGCGACAAAAAATCTGTGCGTTGACGGCACATGCCACCGCGACCGATCGGTCACGATGCGAGGCGGTGGGCATGGATGGATTCTTGGAGAAGCCCATCCCGCTGGATCATCTGTCGGCTGCCGTGGCCCAAGCGGTAGGAGGAGAGTCTCCCAACCAGCTACCTACTGACGCCATGGCAAACCACACCGACGATCGGCCCCGCGACGATCACGCGCTGGCAGCCCATCCCACTCGACTCAAGTCCGACAGAGTGGACGATTTTTCATTGGCCAGAGCTTTTGAGGATGCTCCTCAGTGGCAGCAATTAGTTCAAGCGATGAACGGAAATGAGAACTTACTCAAAGACGTATTGGGCTTGCTGATCGTCGAAGCTCCGCGATTGGGGCGGGCCTTTGTCGACAGCGTGGACAGCGGCAACTTCAAAGAGGCCCGACGCGCTGTGCACACGCTCAAGAGCAACGTGCGGCATGTGCAATTGGGCCGTGTGGCGGCTTTTGCCGAGCAACTAGAAAACTCGGCTCGTGATGAAGAACTGTCCGCGTTGCAAGCAGCCCAGCAACCGCTTAGCGAACTGGCCAACTCGGTCGCTGACTGGGCCGAAGGCCAGCTGGCCGAGCATCCGTAAGCATGCACGCGTGAACGTCTCAAACGCCGAAAATTGCGATGCGTTGAATTTAGTGCGTTGAATTTTTTGTTTAGCAGTTAGCCGTAGGCGTACAGGTTTGAAAGTCAAGTACGCCTACGGCTGACTGCTAAACAGTGTCACTTTACTTTGATCATACTAGACGAACGATACTCAGTAATGCGTATCTGTTGGGATGTTGTAAATGTCGGCAGACGGTGCATCGATTCGCATACCGTTCATCGCGAATTACCCGCTGGCCTTGCGAACAGGCAGCTAACTTAAGGAGCGGACCGCGGCCTGGTCGGCGTCGCTGTTGTAGTCCCAAGTTTCTTGGGAACGCAGCATTTCGGATGTTCCGTCGACAACCAACGCCGTGATGAAGCGAGCCACCTGGACCGGTTCGGCCAATTCGCCACGCTGTTGCATAGCGGCAAACACCTGGGCCGTGGCACTCTGGGATTGCAGCACCGTCTCGACCACTTGAGTTCGAACCGCACCGGGGAAGACTCGAATCACGTCTACGTCGGACAGCTCCTGAGCCGCGCATCTAGCTGACATTCGGGCGGCCGCTTTGACAATTGAATATGCGGACCAACCATCTCGGGGGCTGGTCGCCGAGTAGCTGTCGATCGTCACCAGGCGACGTACGCTCACACGCGCGGCTAGCGCCTGGTAGATGGCCATTGGGGCAGCAACGTGCAGCCGAAAATGTTCCACCAGTTCGTGCGGGCGAACGGACGCGTACGGCTGCGGTGGTACCAACGATCCGGCGGCGTGCACGATAGCATCTAGATGCGAGTGATCCACCAGTGTCCTGGCCAATGTTGCGATGCCTGCCTCCACGGCCAGATTCACTGCCAGGTATCGAATGTGCGGCGACGCCTCGGCCGCCAACGATTTCAGCTCGACCTCACTGCGCGCAACGGCTAATACCTGCAGACCACGTTCAGCCAGCGCTGTTGCCACCGCGCGACCAATACCCTTAGAAGCCCCGGTCACCAGATACATCTCAACTCCAGTTACCTAAGCCAAGGCGATCGCGGCACTGCCACTCGGGCCCCGACTGAATCAACGCAGGCGAATTCGCGCTAGGTAGATACTCGTTTTCCCCTCGTGCGACGAGTAGTAACTGATCCACAACTTCCCCTCGTGCAGAACCATTCCCGGATAACTGGTATCTCCACCCGAGGGCAATTCTAGGCACTCCGTCATGGTGGATGTCTGCGGATCAAGCCAGCTCAACGCAGTACGCACACGAGGTTCGTACAACCGCGTGGCCGCCAGAATCCTCCCGTCCGGTAGCTGAATCATGTTGGGACCACCAATCCGGTAATTCAATTCATCCCAGTGCCATTGGTCGTACGGGGGTTTTGATTTGCCCAGCAACGCGTGCTTGGAACCCGTTTCTCGTCGCAGCAAACATAGCGCCGCGCCATCTTTCAAAAAGAGGATTTTGTCTTCGCCGACTCCTTCCGGTACTTCGACTTGACGGATCAACGGTTGATAAGTTTGGCCATCATCACTGTGGTAGAACCGGAGTGTTCGTTGGTTACGATCCCGATGGGTGGCATAACCCATGGAATACGCCACGCCCTGCTGCCAATGCACGCGCCACAACCAGAAGCCAGGGTCGCCAATGCGTCGTCCGTCGTCCCACGAACGCCCCAAATCGTCGGAGAACCAGACCATCGAGTGATATCGGATGGGTTCTTCCGCCCGCATGCCGGCGCCGTTCAGCATGAGTCGTCCGGTCGGGGTCACCGCGAGCTTGGCATCCCGCAGATCGTCGATGGGGTGACTGACTAGGGCCAGCGACTTCCAGTCTTCGCCGTCATCCGAGGTAATCACGCGCAAGGCGCCATCTGGTGAGACATGCCGGCTGCCTTCGCGGAAGACACAGAACCAGCGGCCCTCATGGCGCAATAGATCCGTAAACGCATTGTGCTCCGCTTGGTCCCAAATCTTCCTGACGTCGAGCAACTCCAGCTCTGCACTTTCTTCGGCAAAACCAACGGATCCTGCACCGATGACAAACATCACGGACAGCCAGATAGACCGATTCATGGACTTACTCCCATAGTTGGATGCACTTCAAACGCTGTGCGGTAGCTACGATTCTACTGTTCCCGCCACTGACGCGCGGCAAGGTCCCAGATACGGTAGCATAGACAAGATCTAGCCAGGTAACCGTAGCGGGCGATTCTCGGATTGCACGTGGAGCTGTGATCACGCCCGATTGATGAATGGTCAGCGATTGGTACCACCCATGAAAACACTCTGCTCAATCGCCATTGCCATGCTGACGTATGGCAGTGCGTCCAATCTCTATGCACAAGCGCGGGGCCGGCCAAAATTGCCCCCTGGAGTTACGGCAACATACGATGTGACTTACGCCAAAGTGGATGGCATTGAGCTCCAGTTGGACATTTATGAGCCACAGGACCAAGCGGATCACCGCCTGCCGCTGGTCGTATGGGTGCACGGGGGAGCGTGGCGGGCAGGTGACAAACGCAATTGTCCCGCCATCTTCTTGACTGGCCAAGGATATGTGGTGGCCAGCATCAACTACCGTTTGACGAGCCAAGCTATTTTTCCGGCGCAGATCTATGATTGCAAAGCTGCGATTCGTTGGTTGCGGGCCCACGCCGACGAATACTCGATTCATCCGGAACGCGTTGGCGTTTGGGGGGCATCGGCCGGCGGTCATCTCGTGGCACTGCTGGGCACCTCAGGAGACGTGGCGGACCTGAGCGATCCGGAACTGGGGCATGCTGACCAGTCGAGTCGAGTGCAAGCTGTGTGTGATTTCTTTGGGCCCACTGACTTCCTCCAGATGGACGCGCACGCTCCTGCGGGAGCGAAGCTTGTTCACGACGCTCCCAATTCTCCCGAGGCTGCACTGATCGGCGGTCCCATTCAGGACCATCCAGACCAAGTTGCTCGCGCCAACCCGATCACCTACGTAACTGAGGACGATCCACCGTTCTTGATCATGCACGGAGATCAAGATCCATTGGTGCCCATGCACCAGAGCCAGCTGTTGGCCGAAGCACTTGTTCGGGCGGGAGTCGATGTCCAATTTCGACGCATGCGTGGTCTGGGCCACGGATTCGGTAACAACCGCAGCGTAGCCGCAACCGTTCAAGCATTTTTTGACCGCGTGCTCAAGTCACCACCTGCCGCCAATTGACATACGGTCAGGGCCGCTTACGGCTGAGAGTCCATTCGGTTGCCATGACGCGCGTGCAGCGCAGTGTCGATCGAGAAGGAAAGCGATGCTACAGCTCCATCCGCGAATAAAGCGTTCCACGTTGTGGCGTGGTTCGAACCAAACCGAGAATACTGTGCGTGCCCGCCATCTGGCCTCGGAGGAAACGTGGCCATACGGCGAATGTCCCAGCTATCGCCGATGTATGCACACTGGTCGTCTCCCCGGTCGTTGCGGATATTCGGGCGGTAGCTGCGAATATATTTTTCGCCAACCAAATATGTGTGGGAGAGCCCGTCGGTAATCTC
The DNA here is from genome assembly GCA_028289675.1 of Pirellulaceae bacterium. Classification (GTDB taxonomy): domain Bacteria; phylum Planctomycetota; class Planctomycetia; order Pirellulales; family Pirellulaceae; genus Aureliella. Next base: position 9,995 of record JANQOL010000721.1, on the reverse strand, counting down.
GGCAACGCGGGTGGCACTGCGAGCGAAGAAAATCCCATTGGCGCGCATCGAAGCTTGCCACTGAGGAGTTTTGGCGTCAGCATGGCTTTCGGGTCCCGGGCCAGTGAACAAGATGGGGCCGCTGCCGGCGTTGCCCGCGTAGTCAGTTCGAAAAGCGACTTGAGGACGCAGGCTGTTGCGAAGTGGCTCGGGTGAAACGTATGGCAAGCTGCCTGCCGGACGGCGACTGGGGCACGAAAACGTAGCGACTGGTACTGCGAGAGTTTGGCTGACCCGCAGTAAGCGTTCATGGCCCTCGGATCCAAACACCATGCCGTGAAGAGACCCTTGTTCCATAAACGGTAACGTGTTGTAAATCCAACCGCCAGGTTGCTGGCGATGCGAACCCTTGTCGGGCTCACCAGCCCAGGCTGCTCCCCAACCGTTGGTCGGAAAATGCCGAATTGAGGTCTCTTGTGCCAGCAGAGATAATCCGATTTGTCGCAGATGATTGCGGCAAACAACATTTCTGGACGATTCTCGAGAAAGCAGAATAGCCGGGAGTAGCAACGAACAGAGTATCGCGATGATGGACGCTACGACGACCAATTCCACCACCGTAAACGCGCGTCGCTGAACCGTTTTCGAAAGCATAAGTACTCCGCTAGCTTGCCGATTTTCTCGATACAGATCAGCGGCTCCTGCGTATCCAAATCATTCCACCAATGAAACTGGCCACCAGGAAGCCAGCCAAGTAAATCGGAGCAATAGAAGTCCGAGGATCATTCAGGCCAAAATGCGAAAGGCTAAATTCATTCGCTTCAAGCGGCGCGCCGCTGTGTCCAGATGCCTTCGCCAGCCAGGTCATCTTGAGCTCGTTACCATTTCTCAACTGGCTTTGGGAGCTGAGGAATTGCTCCGCCGAGTTCCATTCAATCGACGTGCTCACCAGAGCATCAGGATGATCCTTGGAGTAGGGGTAAGACCAGGTGTTCAGCAACCCCGCTTCATCTACCACGAAACTAAATGTCAGATCCTCTTGTAATCCCAGATCTTTCAGCAGGGACGACTCTTGATGGGTGCACAGCACAGTGATTTCGAACTGTCCGTTGATCTTCTCAAGTCGTTGAAGCTGATGGCCGTTTGCGTTCTTCAAGCCAGGCAGAATCACAGCCGACGCCATCCAGTTTCCAATGGTGTGCATGGCCTCCTGATGCAGTTGGATAGCCCCAGCACAGTCTGGCTGCTCGACAACCTGATCGTTCGTCGCCGACGTCAAGCGAAAATACGCGTCATCGCCGTTCTTGACCACGCGGAATGAGCCGTGGTCGTTGACAAGCCAACCACTGTGAGTCGGACGCCCAAGCGGTTCCGCATTGTCAACCAATAAATGGTGCTTCATGCGAAGACGATTGCCATTCAGCAGTACTTCCAGCTCGGCATGACGAACCAGCTCTAGACTTGGGCCCTGCAGCTGTCTCAAGTCGACTTGGTAACTCGTCGCTACCGGCGACGACCGGCGTAGAAGAAGTTCCGTCAGCTCGGGTACCAGCGCATGATCAACCTCGGCACGGATCGGTCGATTCGTGGTGGCCACCATCACCAAAAAAATTACCGAAACTACAAGTAGTCGCATCGTAAGCTTTAGGAAATCGCTTTGCGGGGTTCCACTCATTTTTTGACTCTAAGCGCCGCGCGGCGGGATAATTGCATCTTCAGTAGCACTTTATCGTCATCTCTGTCGTCTTTAAGGCCCTTCTTCACCTGGTCCCGGATCAACTGGAGAAGGCCATGAAACTCTTGAGTCATCCCAGGTACAAGGAGCTGATCCAATGGGGCCGCACCGACAGTAACATCGAATATGAACTTCAACAGGTGGTGCACCCGGCGGGTCGCGTGGGTCTTGGAGAGAAACCACCTCTAACGGATCTTTGTCAACACAATCTAGTACAGTGCCATTGGGCTGATTGATCATGTCGCATTGATGAACGCAAGAGCACCCATTCTCAATGCCTGCAGCAATCAGAGCGTTCTTGTATTCTTGCAGCTGCGTAATCGTTAATTGAGACTGCGGAGTACAGCCTGGTAAACCGCTAACGCTAAAGAACAAAACGCAAAAGACAATTAACGTGTGGGTCCAAGACAGCTCTTGTTTGTTCATCGTTCTATCTTCGTTGTTGACTTTTCGAATAAGCATTAGTCAGTCTCAAGAATCGAATGCGTTTGCGACAACAAGTCGTCACCAACCGTCTTGCTCTCGATTCGATCTGATCGCTGCTCAACCGAAACAAAATGGGGTAGCGAGTCCAAGAACAGCGTGATTGCTGTGTGGCGCACTGCGTCGGCGTTCACAAGGCACACGAGTTCAGTTTTGCTGAACGGCTCAATCGTTCGTGGCAGTTCTTCTGGCGTCGCCATTTCACAATTCAACTTGAGTCCCTGAAGCTGAATCGGATGTAAATTCAGGTTTCGGATTTCGATCTTATATGCGTTCCAGCCGACACTGTGACTCGGGAACGAATGGGCATCCAAGCAGAGTTTTTCGCCACGAAAAATGCTTTTTGCCGCTGCGGCATCGTTGAAAAAGATCATTGATGCGAGAAACGACATTAGAAAGAGACCTAACACCAAAGCAGTGCCGGCAGAAATAGATCTCACAATAGCCACAACATCAAGCCTGCTGAAGATGTCTTTTGCACGTAGTTGCGCTAGTATGGGAGGCTGTTTTTGGCTTGTAAACTGTAATGTGCAACACACCCCCCGATAGACTTTAAAGTTCTTGCTAGAACAATGTTTTGCGCCGTCGCTTTGGGCGCTCTGGGGAGATTTCTCAGGCTAAATGACTAGTTGAGTTGAAGTATCGACGCAATGCGATTGCGCAGCTGCGCACGGCGGCGTTCAAGTTCGAGTTCCAGTAGCGCGAGGTCAAAAGAGGCGAGTTCGGCTTCACCCGATAACTGGGAATTCAACGCGTTGATGACCATCAACGCGTCCAGCGGCGTTGCAAAGCCGTCTTCACTGACATCCAGAAAATGCGGCGGGCGGTCAGTCAACTCGGGTAGCTGAGCGTCGTTGGTTCCGTTTAGATGATTGATGACTAGCAGCGCATCAATCGGCGACACCGCCCCGTCGTCGTTGACGTCAAAGCGGTCAACGGCATTCGTCCACGTCCAAAAATCGTCGTCCAGTATGTTGATCAAATCAGTGGCAGTGGCGTGCCGCGTAGCGGATGCGGCCAACTGAACTTGCACCGTGCCTTCTACGAGCACATTGTCGAGCGTTGTAATTTCAAAACTGGCCTGCGATTGACCCGCCGGAATCGTCACCGTGGCCGGAACTGTCACGCGCGGTGGATCATCCGTCGTCAGCATCACGACCAAGTCACCGTTCGTCAATGTATTGCGGCGAACGGAAACTTGGGTTCTTCCACCGTTCTCCGCCAGGTCAGGATCCGTCACGACCAGTGACAGCGCGGCCGTATCGTCATCTTCAACTCCGACCGACGCACTGGCGCCGGCATGCTCCGCGGCACTAGCTTGGATGCCGACTGTTTGAGTTCCATCGGCCAAGCCATTCTCCACGCTCGTGATTTCAAACGACACCGATGCAGCGCCGGACGGGATGGTGACCGAATCTGGAAGTGATACTCGATCGTCGTCGTCAGCGAAAAGCATGACCGTCAGTTGATCTGAGCTATCGGTGTTGCGGAACACGGTAGCCAGGGTTGTTCCGCCTTCGCTGATCGACTCGTCATCGACACTCAAGGACAATTGCGGTTCATCGTCATCGACGACCACCACCGTTTGATTGGCTGATGCGTGGTCCGTGGCCGTTGCCTGGAGAACGACGGAGCGATCACCGTTGACGACCTGATCGTCCACGCCCGTGACCGAAAACGACGACGATGTCAGCCCAGCGGGAATGAACAAGGACGCCGGACCGGTCAAGCCGTCACCATAGGCCAACGTGACTAACAGATTTGACGTGGGACTTGTATTGCGAGACACGGTCACTTGCACCGATTCGCCATGTTCTCCGACCATGGTTTGTTCCAACGACAGCGATAGGGCGGCTTGATCGTCGTCAGTAACGTCGATGCTGGCGGTAGCCGTCTCGTGGTTGACTGCGCTGGCGGTAATCGTAATGGTCTGCAGCCCATCGATCAGCTCATCGTCAACGCCAGTAACAGTGAACACGGCCGATGATGCGCCCGCGGGGATCGTTACCGTCGACGGAATTGTCACTTCGCTAAGATCACTCGAACTCAGCTGCACATCCACGCTTGCGCTGGTGCTGCCGCTGCGGGAGACGGTCGCTTGGGCACTGCCGCCATTCTCGCTAAACGACTCGGGATCGATGGTGAGTTCAAGTCTTGGAGTTTCGATGGGAATCGTGATGGTCAATTGCCCGTCTTCAGTCAACTCGTAACCGCTGACCGTCCGCGAAAACCCTTGAGCCGAGGCCGTGATGTCATACAGGCCATCAAACAGAGAACCGTTGCTACGCCAAGTAGCATTGGTATCGACTGATAGCCCTGTCAAGTTTGGCATCCATTCGCCCCGCACCAGCTCGAACCAAGGAGCCGCCTCAGCCTTCGCATTCCACGAGCTATCAAACAGAGGCCCGTTTCCTCGCCAATGCCCCGGATCCCAGAAACCCCACATGATGAAGCCATCGACAGACGGATGCTCGAAGGCGGCCTCTAGGATGTCGCGAAATACGGCTTCTTGTTGGGTCGGTGACAATTGATTGGCGTCGTCGCGGGTGTCAAACTCGGAAATCTCAATCGGTAACCCGGTTTCAGCCAAAATGTCGAGCCGGCGCGAGATATCCGCCCGCGTAATGTCATTGCGACCAATGTGAGCTTGAATACCGACTCGACTGATCGGTGCATCGGCTGCCAGCAGGGCATTCACCAAGTCGCGGTATGCGATGGCCGCTGCGTCACTCGGCGCACTGATGATATTGAATTCATTGATTGACAGGGTGGCATCCGGTCGAATCGCTGCAGCGCGCTCGAAGTAATCGGTCAGCGCGGCGACTTCCGAGTCGTAGATGCCCGCGCCAACAAACGTGTCCGCGTGGTAGTGCTCATGAATGGGTTCATTCAACAGCTTCCAATCGGTCACCGTCGGACCATCGCCGGCGGGACTGAATCGCTGCAAAACTCCATTGTTCCCCAGCCGATCTCGAATCAAAGCATCGTGAAAGGCCTGAGGATCCGGATTCGCGTCCGACCGAAACTCCAATGGCGTCGGCCACCGGTCGCGCTGCCAAACGACCGACGCCCCCGTTACCGACAGAACGTTTTCTTGGGCCAGTGCAAAGGCCGCATCGGGTACGCTGGGGCCGTTGTTGTTCAATGTGATCCACTGCATGCCGATCGTAGGCACGATATGGTTGAAGTTCTCAAAGACAGCTTCTCGATAGTTCAGCACATCTTGCCAAGTCGGCGTGGTACGCGGTATTCCAAACTGCGATTCCAGATCAGGCAGGAGGTTTTGCTTTTCCGTTTCCGTTAACGCTTCGAAGTCGCTCTCCGTAATTGCAAACAATCGATCTCGCACTTGAGATCCAAATTTAAACGCGTGACGGGTCATGGCCACATCGACGATCGCATCGGGCAGAGGATTGCCTTCCGGATCTTGGACCGTAATCTCCAGCTCTGAAATTCGATGCGCCAGAACGTCCTGCACGTCGATATTGATGGTGGCATCGGTGTAGAGCGGGGCGCTGGCCGTCAACGTTACTGTTTGAACTAGATCTCGGACACCATCGTCGATGCCCATTATCGCGAACTGGGGAGACACGTGCTGACCAGCGGCAATGATCACACTGGCAGGCACAGTCGCCTCGTCATCGTCAGTGCTACCTAAAGTAATCGTCAATGGCCCGGAGGTGTCTCCGGTGCGCGTGACCGTCGCCAGCGTCTGTCCAGTTTCGCGAATTGTTGTGTTCGCAACTTGCAGGGTCAGCGTTCGCTCGATGCCGATCTGCAGTTCCAAATGAGCCCAGTCCACCACCGTACTGTCACTCACAGCTAGATTCAGCAGGCCATCGTCCAGCAGTTGCAAATCCTGGCCCGTCAATTCAATCGTTATCGGTGTCGTGAACGCGTCTGGCAAATTGCCGGCCACGCCCAAGTCAGCCAAGCTTCTTGGTTGGTTGACGGAGTCGAGATACAAGACGTCGTCCGACGAAATGCCCGACGTACCACGCAGTCCCAATGTCAACACGGCTGCGTACGCTTGGTAGCCAGGTTCTAGTGGATACTGAAAGCTGAGCGGCACGACCTGCGCATCGGCCACTTCGTCGGACAGGCCAATGGGAGCCGTGCCAGCAATGGTCGAGATCTGGCTGAGCCAATCCGCGTCGACAAACACCGCGTCGTCACTAGCTGTACCGTCGAATTCGACTTGGTCGAAGTCTCCCAGCACGTATTCCCGGTGCTCGTATTCGATATCGCCATCGGCGCGATTTCGTTGAGCCACGTACAAGCTGCTCAGTGGATTCTCAGCGTCTCCAAAATCGATGGGCGTCCCATGCGCGTCGACCGTAGCCGGTGGCTGCGGACCAAAACGCGTGTCGTCAACGATGGTTCCCACCGAGCCAATTAGCCAGTTCTGTGCGGTCGGTGGGTTTTGAACGAGGTAACCTCTGGCCACGTTGTTCCAAAACACCATGTTGGCTCCCGCCCATCCGTGACCGGTGCCAAAATTACCTCGATTCCGCGCCTCCGTGTCAAAGTCGGTGCGGATGGTGTCGTAGAGCGTGCCAGTGGAAAACCGCTGATGGGGTCCCACCGTTGAGTGCGAGTTGACTGCGGTGCCGTTCAGGAACACGTTTGGGCCGCGATTTCGGGTCCGCGAGTTGTTGACGAAGTCGTGTCGACCTTCCTCCGAGTACAGATTCTGCATCAAGATGAACTGGCCATCGATCGTAAACGGATACCGTCGACCTCCGGTAATTTGCGACTTGGGTTCCAGACTGCGCGCGTCGTCGACGGTCACCCCGATTGCGCGGCTGGTCGCGTGAACGGTGGCGTAAACGAAATGCTGCCCAGTGACATTGCGTACCCAAGCATTTTGAACCGCTTGCAGTTCGATAAACGTACGCGCGTGGTCTTCGTCGGTGTCCGAGGCAAAATCCGACACGCCGCGCAAGTTCTCAATCCCGACCTCCGCGATACGCGGGAACGTGTATTGGAAGACGAGTCCGCCTCCATACTGCTGATCGAGGGCACTCATCAACGGCGCGTTGATGTGGATTCGATCACCTTCTATGCGAGTGATGATCCGTTCGTATAGGTGATCGTATTGGCCAGCCGCCCACTGCACCACCGTGCCGCCATCGCTACGTGGTGGGATCGAGTCCATGCCAATTGCCGCAATCCACTCCTCGGTACTTGGCCGCCGCACGATGATGGGATCACCAACGTTCCAGCCGTCGGTGGAGTCGATCCGGAAACTGGACGCGCCTACGGGGACAACCTTCTCGACAACGGCGCGCGATCCTCCGACGCCTGACGCGAACCCGGACGCCTCGCCGACTTGAATCAACGACCTGCGCGCGGTGCCTGTCGCCCGCAAGATCGTGTTGGCCGACGGATCGTCTCCATCGCCCACTCCGCGCAGCACGATGCCTCCGGTCAGGATCAATAGCTGATCCGACACTTGATATTCGCCCTCGACCAACTGCACAACGCCGCGAAAGCCGTCCGCGTCTGGCGAAAACGTGGCCACTTGGTCAATTGCCGCTTGGATGTTCTGCATGTCGTCGCCCGCGGCAGGCTCAACTGTGATGATGCGGGAAGCGGGGATGGTTTGCGTCACATCCGGAATTGGATCGGCACCGTAGTGGTATCCCGCCGCCGAGAAATCGGGGACGCGATTGCCGAGTTCATCCAGTGGATGAATCAACCGGTCCGCATCACCGTAGTAAGCGTACGCCGACGATGAAACGGTCTCGGCTACCGCCCGCACTCGCACATTGTCAATGCGTTGTGTTCCCAATCCGGCGGTGCCCCAGGCGTAGTAACGGAAGGTGATCGCCGTCGTCAAATTGATGAACGGCGACTGGCCCTCCAGCGACACCAGCTGGCGTTCGAACACATCCTCGTTGACGACGACACCGGCAAACAGTCGCGTTGAAAAGTTGTCGCCGCCGGCGCCAGGATCTTCGTCGTAGTAGATGGCGAAGCTGTTTTTGGAATCCGGATCGTTGCGTCGTACTGAAAATGACAAGTCCGCTAGATCCAGCGATTGCCCCGCGTTGGGCGTGATGGTGAATGTAAAGTAGTCCGTCGAGTTGGTTGCTGGCGTCGGCTCGACGACTTCGTCGAATGCGCCGCCAAGCGCCAGCCCTCGTGGCGGCTCGCCATTGCCCGTGGAACCCAGTGGCAGCGGCGAGCTAATATCGCTGGCCACGGAAACCGCATGTTCATCACGCGAGAACAACTCGGTTTGTCCGTCCAAACCGTGGTTGGTGAATTGATAATCGGCGACCGCTATCCCAGCGGCCAAAACCACGCGCGATTCCAACGCTTCGGGAGCGACCAAACGAGTCAGCGCGGTCGAGCCGGCTACTCTGCATGGTCTGTGCCAACCATGTTGGCGTCGGCGGGAGGAGGGATTCATTCGACGTGCACGACCGCTGCGAGTCGCACTGACCAGCAGCTTTCGCCCGTTCCAGACGTCGCAACCACGGATTGCAGCTCACGAAGTCGTCGACCGATCCGGCGAAACATGCCTACTTGCAAAAAGTGCGCTCTAGACGAGGAGAGGAGCCAATGACCACCTTCGAGTTTAGCTGCCCCCCGTCGAGACCGCAATCAAACGCCTGAGGCTCGCGAATCAGCCACATCGCGCTAGCCGCAGCTGAACGTGCATCACCCGCATCGCGACAGCAACGGTTTGAGCAGCGCAGACGCCTCCAGCGGCGAATTCGCCATGTTGGGTTCATGGTTGCAGACTCAAGCGAGGGGACCGCCAGAAGATTTGCCTTGTCAATTACTCGCACCGGTGCGCGTGGGTTGGCTGTGCTCGTAGATCTCGTCTCCGGCAATAAACCAAGCTCGATCGTCAGTGGCCAATTTGACCGTATGGCTGCCGGTGAATTCTCCGATAGCTGGCAACACCAGACAATTGGCCGAAAGCCAGAAACACCGCAGCCTGCCTAACGAGTCGCTGACGTGGCTCACTTGTATGGCAGGGTGAATATGGCCGCTGACGACCAGTTGAACATCTCGAGAAGCCGGTTGCGGATGATGGGTCAACATGATTTGCCCAATCCGATAACCAGGCTCCACAATTTTCAGCGGCCAGGACGACGGAAGCTGGCCGACCTGGCGATCGTGGTTCCCGAGCACCAGTTTGAAGTCGATCGCCGAGTGCTGTTCAAAGAAACGTTGGATGGTGGCGTTGACATCGGGTGAGAGTGACGAACGCGCGTGACAGAGATCGCCGAGTACGACGACTTGCGTGGCTGCAGTCTCGGCGATCAAGCGGCTGAGCGCAGCGAGTGTCGAACCAGTGCTACCGCGTGGGACGGGAATGCCATGCCGCCGGAAGGTGGCTTCTTTGCCCAAGTGTGCGTCGGCCACCAGCAAGACATCATGCTCGCAGCTGTAGGCACCACCGCCGGCAAACAAACGCAGCGGCTGTCCGGCGATGTTTGTCTCTAAGTGCTGGGGCATCGGAGGGTGGCGATCCATAAATGGGGACAGTGGTAGAGAAAAAGGACTACGCACAGGTCGGTAACTACGCGTTGGCTGCTTTCTCCAACTCCGTTTGCATCCTCTGTACGCGGTCGGCCAAACTCTCACTGCTCATGCGTTCCCTGAGTTTATCGACCAGTAGGGGAAACGCGAGTGGTGTCACTTTGCGCGGCTCGGTAATCACTTGCTTACTGGACTGAAGCCGTTCGAGAGCTGCGTACAATCGCGAAGATTCCAGCTGCAGTTCCAACACTTCCTGACGACTCTGCTCGAGCAGCAAATTGCCGGGGTCGTATTGAGT
>JANQOL010000680.1 GCA_028289675.1 Pirellulaceae bacterium | reverse complement strand
ATCGAACAGAGCCGAGCTGCCAACGCCGCTTTCAAGTCATTTGCTAACCCGAAGCGTTTCGAGTGAACAAGTACCGTCGAAACCGGCTCGCTGACGCTCTGGCGCGTCGGGTTACTATTTGTTGGCTTTCAACGAAAAGTGGCGCTGTCCAGCTAATGATTGGTCACAAACTCTTCGCAGGTTAGCAGTCCCCACACAAAATCCTCCAAGAAATCTGATGGGTCGCTGTCGTCGAGTTGCTCCAATTCCGTTCGCCAATGCAAAGTTTCTATTTCAGTCGGTAAGCGATTGAGCGCGGCCAGATAAAATGCGTGGATGATCTCCAACGGCTCGACTTCTGATGCCTGCAACCGCTGCAGACGACTGCCGGGCGCGGCTATACGAGTATTGAGAAGCGATCCGTTGAACAAGTGTAATTTCAAAGGTAACCCACCACCGGCGTCGGAAGCGCTCTCGCAGGAATCTTGGCGATCGCAGCGTCCCAAAATATCCAGCGACGGAGATGGCGTCCGAGGATTGACCAATTCGATAGCTCGCAGAGCGCTATCTTCCGTCTCGGCAGCGTCGGCAACGTTCCCGTATTGAGCTGGTATGCCCATCACGTCGGACAACGCGTCGGCCAGCACCTCAGGTTCCAGAGGTCGCCTTGCCGCGTGCGAATAAAATCGATCATCGTTGCGATTGACCTCGGTGGGTCGGCTACTCCGCGCGTAACTGGAACTGCTGGCAATCACGCGTAGCGTGTGCCGCAAGCTGTAGTCGTGCTCGACAAAATCCTGCGCCAGTCGGTCTAGCAGCCTGGGATGGGTGGCGGGGTTCGTATCTCGAAAGTCATCCACTGGATCGACCAGGCCCCGGCCCATCGTCCGCCGCCACAAACGATTGACGATCGCCTTCGCAAAGTAAGGGTTGGCAGGATCGGTCAGCCAGTCTGCTAGTTGTTCGCGGCCGTCGTCAGCATCTGCGGCCAAAAACCTAACGCCTGGAATGCGCTGAATGGCAGGTTCACGGGTCCCAGGATGGATGACCTGTCCATGAGGTTTTTCGCCAATGACGGTCCCGCGTTCGACCTTGGCAAAGATCGCCGCCAAACCGTGGTAATCATCTTGAGTCCAGCGGTCCAGCGGATGGTTGTGGCAGTTGGCGCAGCGGAGTCGGCTGCCCATAAACAGCTCGCTCATCAACTCCGCCTGCTCTCCGGGACTCGCCGCCAGCCGGTAGAAATTCGCGGGCCCTACAACGTGCGAATCTCCTGTGGCTGTGATCAGCGAGCGCACCATGGATTGGTAGGACGCATCGTGCTGGACTTGATCACGAAGCCAATCGTAATAGGTCTGCGCAGCCTGCTCATCCGTACCGGGCGGTCGGAGGCGAATCAGTTTGGCCAGTTGGAAAGTCCAATACTGGGTAAATTCGTCCGACTGGAGGAGTTCGTCAATCAACTCACTTCGCTTCCCAGGACGCGGATCTTCCAAGTAGCTCAGAACACGGTCGGGCCCTGGTAACCGCCCGGTCAAATCGAACGTGGCGCGTCGCAAGAACGTGGCGTCATCGGCCAGGGGGGAAGGTGGCAAACCCAGCACGGCTAGCGAATCCCCAATCTCGTCGTCGATGAAGTTGACGCTTGTGTCCACTGAACCAACGACGGTGGAATCCGATAACGGCACGATCATTTCGATCGGTACCACCTGGTTCAAATAGCGCGCCACGACAATATGTCGCCCGGCACGCACGACTTTGGCAAGCGGCTGTCGATCTGACGCAGCATGGTCGACTTCAATCTCTGCCGGGTCGATAATCTCGACGGCAGCATCATCTTCGGCTTGAAAGATCGTCCAGGGCGTCACGTCACGCGAAGTCCCGTCCGAATAATGGGCCATCGCGCTCAGTGTAATCGTCTCGCCTTTTTCTTTAGCAACATGCCTACGCGGCGTGATTTCAACCTTGGTTAACTCTCGAGCGGACGCATTACTAGCACCTTGCTGGATCCAATCGATCAGTAGTTGCGCCGCCGGACTCTCCGGTTCGAAGATGGTGCCACCGCCATGCGACACATACTCGGCAGGCTTTAGCAAGATCAGGCTTTCGTCCGGCTGGTACAAGTTGACCCGTCGCCCCCGCATGTGGCGCACGATAGCTTCATAGTCCGCTGCGGGATTACCTCCATACAAAGACAGTTTGAACTCCCCGCGGCCAATCGCGGCGCCATGACACGCCCCGGCATTGCAGCCAAGCTTGGTAAATACGGGGATCAGATCGTTGCGAAAGTCGACCGACGGTTGTCGCTCATCTCCAGAGCAGACCTCAGCCAGAAAAAATATGGAGAGCGCTGCAACGCAAACGAGCTTGCGGATCGACTTCATCCAACCGTTCGCTAAAGACAAATCTGCAATCCAAGTGGGAAGCATTGTTTCAGTCACATTGCATTGTTATTCATACTAGCCAGATCCAACCGCAGACAGCAAACGTACTTTCACCAGCTGCGTTTCATCCTCCAGGCATACATTATAGTGCCTGGATGGTTGCCGGGGCCGTCTGCCACATGTTCGCTCCCGCTTCCGGAAACACACGGCGACTGCTTTCGTGCGCACGTGGTCCATAGGCCGTGCAAACCGCTGCTCCGCCCGGTCTGACGTTGCAATTCTTCGAGACGTCTGTTGTTGGGCCCAGACAACGTTTCGGGTAACTTTAG
>JANQOL010000677.1 GCA_028289675.1 Pirellulaceae bacterium | reverse complement strand
GTCGAAACAAAGGAGCTTCAATTCCTTGCCGCACAGTCCGATCGCCAACATGACCACGATGCCGACGGCGCCCGACAACCACACATCATCAGCGGTCATGGATGCGGCTTTGCCATAGATGAACGCATCCAATCCAGCCGCATTGCCCCCGGGCAGACGCTGAACGATCGTCGTGAGCGCGACGCCCGCACCGAAAAACACGCTCAATACGATACTTAGAGCCGCGTCCTCGCGGATCCTGGCTAGATGTCGCAGCGCCAGTACAGTGGCTCCGCCTAGCGAACCGCTGATGGCGGCGCCGATCAACAAGTAGCCGAGTGATTTCTCTTGGCCGGCGGCGATCGTCCAAAGGAAAGCCAGCGCGACGCCTGGCAACGCTGCGTGGGAGATCGCATCGCCAATCAAGGCTCGCCGACGCAGCAGCAGATAAACGCCGATCAACCCCGACGTGATGCCCAGTAGCATCGAGCCCAATAGTACGACGCGCGTGTTGTAATCTTGCAACAACACCAGCCGCCAAAAATGGCTGGCTTCCGTTTGTTCGGCAAATAGCACGCTAGCCACCTCGGTCCCGCAAACGCATTGCCTCGCCGACTTCTTCCAGCAAGGTCAGTTTGCCGCCGTAGGTCTTACGCAAGTTGACATCCGTGAACACTTGGGATGTGGGCCCGGCCGCGACCAGCCGTGTATTCAGCAACACCAAGTGGTCGAAGTAATCACGGATCGAGTGCAAGTCGTGGTGAACGACCACGATCGTCTTGCCCAGTGCGCGCAGTTCGTGCAACAGCGCGACGATCGCTTGCTCCGTCGCGGCGTCCACGGCCGCAAACGGTTCATCCATCAAGTATAATTCAGCTTGTTGCACCAGAGCACGCGCCAAGAATGTCCGCTGTTGTTGTCCCCCCGACAGCTGGCTGATCTGCCGCTGCGCCAGATGCTCGATTTCCATTTTTTTTAGCGCATCGATGGCGGCAGAACGCTGCTGTTTGCCAGCCCGTCGAAACCAGCCCAGTTGCGCGTAGGTACCCATCAGCACCACATCCAGGGCCGTCGCGGGAAAATCCCAGTCCACAGATTCGCGTTGAGGTACATAGGCGACTTGACCGCGCTGTTGCCGATAGCTTCTGCCCAGAACGGAAACCGTCCCTGAGATGCGGGGAACCATGTCCACGACGGCCTTCAGCAAGGTACTCTTGCCCGCGCCGTTGGGACCCACCAAGCCGACCAGCGCTCCGCGGGGAATATCCAAACTGACGTTCAACAGCACGGGCTTGCGATGATAGGCCACCGTGACTTCGCGAACCGACAGTGAAACGTCAGACGCGCCCGCTTCCGCTGGGTGACTGGGTGGGGACGATGAACTGCCTGCACGTGCAGCGTCGGAGTCCGTTGTCGCGCGGGGACTATTCATCGCCTGAACCTGTGGCGACCGTCCGTTCTGCCTGCCAACCTTGAAAGCCTTCATCAGGTACGGCCGTAGAGCCCAGTGCGGCGGCAATGGTGGACAGGTTGTGGTCCATCATGCCAACGTAAGTCCCGGAATAGGTGCCCGAGTTGCCCATGGCGTCCGAAAAAAGTATGCCGCCAATGCGAACCGTGTGCCCGCGCGAAGCGGCACCTTCTAGCAAACTCTCGATGCTCTCCTTGGGCACGCTGCTCTCGATGAACACCGCTTGCACACGCCGGTCCACCAGCAAATCGGTCAGCTCATTGATCCGTCGTAGCCCGGCTTCGGACTCTGTGCTGATGCCCTGGACCGCCTCGACGTCGACTCCATACGTGGACCCGAAGTATCGAAAGGCATCATGCGATGTCACCAGCACACGTTGGTCTTTAGGAATCCCTTGCATGACATGCTGACCGTAGGAGTGCAAGTTCGCCAGTTGGGACCGAAGCTGCTCCGTGTTGGCTCGATATCGGTCAGCATTGTTGGGATCAAAGCGGGCCAGTTCGTCACCGATGTGCTGAGCTACCTGGCTCCACATATCAACGTTCATCCAGACATGCGGATCCGGATGTCCTTGCTGACTGGCGTCGGCCAGTTCCGGATCCATGCTGAGCAGATCTTCTGGTAAGGTTTCCGCCGCCGCGAAAGTGCGACGCGAAGTTGCGGCCCTTTTCAGAATCTCCGACATCTTTCCTTCCAACATCAGTCCGTTGTAGAACACGATGTCGGCATTCAAGATGGCCGCCGAATCATCCCGAGTTGCTAGGTGCCGATGCGGGTCGACGCCGGAATTCATCAGCTGTTGCACTGCAATGTGCTCGCCGCCGATCTCCCGCACGAGATCGGCCACCATGCCAACTGTCACAACCGCGCGAATCGGATACTTGCCGGAGAATTCCTGCGGTGGGGTCGATTCCACCGGAGCCTGAGACGAATCCTTGCCGTTCGTGCAGCCTAACAGGGTCGCCGCTAGGGTGAGGCTCATCAGAAGGGCTCGGTAGCTCAGACGCGCGAAGATTTCTTGGATTGCCGGGCGTTTTTCGTGAATTGCCGTGGAAGGTGGACGGAATCGTGCGGACACGGTTGGCCTTTTGAATTTGCGCAAAGTGAGTGTGAAGCAGATTTTTAGACTAACCGAAAAATAGTTTTTGATAAACCGAAAAACCGGTCCAGCTGCTCCTCCCGCAGACACTACGCGGCTTGATCCGGTCGACAAATGGCTATCGAGAATCGATACCCGAAACTATAATACTCAGCTTAAATCGAAACTGACTCCAGTTGCGAGAGTCAAGTTCTTTCTGACGAACCACTTACGGCGTTTTTCAGATCCTGTTCCGTGCCGCCGGCTGGCGGATGCAGATCAAGGGTTGACCGACAGCCATGTGGTTGGTTCGTGAATTCCGCATATGGAGACTTACGGCCGTGGCATTGGGCAAGTACCTTTTTACCAGCGAATCTGTCAGCATGGGCCATCCCGACAAACTGGCAGACCGCATTTCCGACGGCGTTTTGGACGCCATCTTTGAGCAGGATCCTGCCAGCCGAGTCGCTTGCGAAACGTTGGTTACCACTGGATTGGCGATGATTGCCGGCGAGATCTCCACGACCGCCACGGTTAACTATGCCAAAGTCATTCGGGACGTGATCCGCGAGGTCGGATACACGGATGACATGATGGGGTTGAGCGCTGACACTTGCAGCGTCATGGTCTCTCTAGACGAGCAAAGTCCGGATATTGCCCAAGGAGTGGATTCGAACGAGTCGGCGGGCAAGGATGTCGGCGCGGGCGACCAAGGTCTCATGTTCGGATTTGCGTGCAACGATACGCCCGAGCTGATGCCCATGCCCATCGCCTTGTCGCACCGCATCACAAATCGATTGACCGAAGCGCGGCTCAGTGGCGAAGTGGATTGGCTGCGGCCGGACAGCAAGAGTCAAGTCACCATCGAGTATGACGGCTACACGCCTGTTCGTATCGATACGGTGGTTGTGTCGACCCAGCACAGCCCCGACGTTGACCAAGACACGATTCGAGAATTTGTGATTGAGAAAGTCATCAAGAGTTGCTTGCCGTCCGAGTTGGTCCAAGGCGATATCAAGTATCACATCAATCCGACGGGTAAGTTCGTCGTCGGCGGGCCGCATGGAGACTGTGGCCTGACGGGCCGTAAGATCATTGTGGATACCTACGGAGGTTGGGGGCGCCACGGTGGAGGCGCGTTTAGCGGCAAGGACCCGACCAAAGTTGACCGCAGCGCGGCCTACATGGCTCGACATGTGGCCAAGAACATCGTGGCAGCCGGATTGGCGGATCGCTGCGAAGTGCAATTGGCGTATGCAATCGGGGTCAGTGAACCGGTCAGTGTTCACGTTGATACCCAAGGCTCCGGCAAAGTCGATGATCAAGATATCTGCAACGCCGTACGCGAGTTGTTTCCACTGTCACCCCGCGGAATTATCGAATATTTGCAACTGAGACGCCCCATTTTCCGGCCGACCTCTGCCGGTGGGCACTTTGGCCGCAATGACGCAAATTTCACTTGGGAAGATACCTCCAAAGCTCCGGAACTGGCCGAAAAGCTGGGCCTGGCCACAACGGCCTAGGCGCAGATGGCGCTCCGCTGCTAGCGCGATCGGCCGGGATGCAATGGTGACTGAGGTCCGCAATTTCGACAAACCCTCCCGAGCGATGGATCCACCATGCTGTTGGTGTTGCTCGTGGGGGTGGATGCGAGCCATCGAGTATTTTGGCTCTTGATGTGGCCTGTTTTTGACGGAGTGAGCAACCACCGGAGTTGATGACGCCGGTATATGGCCGCGCAACTCTCGCTAGCGAGTCAACTGGGAGGCGACGATCGAAGGCGATGTCTACGATTTCGTGCCAGCTAGCTTCTTTTCGGCGAGCGTCCGGTAGTAGTCGATCGTCTTTTCTAGCCCAGTACGCAGATCGGTTGCTGGTTGGAAATTCAGCAGTTGCCGTGCCAGCGTGATGTCCGCTTGGCTTTCACGAACGTCGCCGACGCGTGCGGGCTGAAAATCCGGTTGGGCCTCTTTGCCCAGCAACTCGGAAAGCAAGTCCAGCAACTGCAGCAGACTCGTTTGCTTGCCTTCCGCCATGTTGATGACACGTCCCGCCGCCTCCGGAGCCTCGGCGGCCAAGAGATTTCCCTGGACGACGTTGCCCACGTAGACAAAGTCGCGGGACTGGCCGCCATCTCCGTAGACGATAGGCCGTTGACCGCTCAGGATGGCTGTGACGAACAGCGGAATGACGGCCGAGTATGGACTGGCCGGGTCTTGCCGCGGCCCGAAGACGTTGAAGTACCGCAGACCGACCGTTTCCAGACCGAAACTGTGAAAAAACGCCTGGCAGTACAACTCGCCGGCCAGTTTGGCGGCCGCGTAAGGACTGAGGACTTGCGGTAGGTCCGATTCTCGCTTGGCGGCGAAGGGTTGGTCGCCGTACGCGCTGCTGCTGGCTGCGTACACCACGCGGCGTACGTCCGCCCGGGCGGCCTGGTGCAGCACGTTTAGCGTCCCGGTGACGCAGCTTTGGTGCGTGGCCATCGGTCGTTCGATACTGAGCGGTACCGACGCCAAGGCGGCCTGATGAAACACCAACTCGACGCCCTGCATGGCCTGTGACACGATCGATTCATCCGCAATGTCACCTTGAACGAACTCCACATCGTCTTCAATGTGCCGCAAATTGTGTAGGAAGCCGGAGCACAGGTTGTCCAGCACGCGCACCCGATCACCGCGCTCGACCAAGGCAGTGGCGATATGCGATGCGATAAAGCCAGCGCCACCGGTTACCAGGACGTTTGCCATGAAAACTCGCTCCCAACACAAAATAACTTGAGGGTTGGTAAGTGTACGACATAACGGGTCGGTAGAGCATGGTGGGGCAGCATTCCGCAATGCCAAAGCGTCTGTTAGCGCTTACGCCGGCTGGTAGCGACTCGCTTTGCGCCCGGCAGCAGTCACAAGTCCTACAAACGGACTGAATTTTGCCGAACTTGTGTTGCGTTTTTGCACTAGAGAGCGGACCGCAGTTTTGCTAATTGAGACCCTTGAGCAGGCAGGCTGCTGCGCAGAATCTGGGCCGGTGGTCCGTGGCGGGCATGCGTTGTGAGCGACTCGCACCAGCGTGCTGTGACGATTCCGCATTCAAGTGGGAATTCAATGAGGCAACAAATCACTGTGGCAGTTATTGCCAGCTGTCTGCCGGCGCTCGCGGGTTGCATGGATGGCCCTTTCTACGCCATGAAACGCATGAACCCGGTCTTCCAAGCGAATTGGAGGGCCGATCGCGAGTTCGGGCCCACGTTTGAGGATCGGATGACCGAGCTCAAGTTGTTGGAGTCTCAGGTGGCGAGCATGCCTGCCGAAGAACAAGCCGAGTGGGCGATTCGGCTGGAAAAGCTGGTTCGTGACGACGCTAGCCCAGAAATTCGATCGCGCGCCATTTTGGTGGCCGCCCAGCTGCCCGGCGAGGCGGCGGAGAGAACGCTCAACATAGCGTCGGCGGACAAAGTAGAAAAAGTGCGTCTGACCGCATGCAAAGCATGGCAACGAAGAGGTGGCAACGCCGCTCGCGACATGCTGCTGTCTCTTGCCGTTGCCGATGACAGCAATAGCGTTCGTCAATCAGCCATTGATCAACTGGCGGTCTTCAACGAACCCGAGGTCCTGCGCTCTCTGTCTTCTCTCCTGGAAGACAAGAGTCCAGCGGTGCAATATCAAGTCGCCGAGAGCTTGGCGGCCCTGACCGGTGAAGACTATGGCGGCGACATCGACGGCTGGAAACAGTACATGGCCGCGCTGACGCCTAATCTCGACGACGGATCTTCCGCTTCGAAAGTTCTTCCAGCCAGCGGCAGTAGCGTCTTGCCGCAGTCACCGTAGCATCACGGCATCAAGACAACCGTCGCTGTTGTAGCTTGTTCTCTGAGCCACGTTCGGCCTTGTCTTCTTGACACGATGCTTTTTGACGCTGTGATTCTTGACGCTGTGCTTTTCGATACCGTTTAGCAGTCAGCCGGAGGCGTACCGAGTCGTAAGCCAAGTTCTCCTCCGGCTAACTGCCAAACAAAGTTAACAGCCAAAAACAGGGCTGCTAAAAACACAGCTGCGACTTTCTTCAGACTCCTGAACGCGACCCGTACAACGCAAGATTCAATGGGGTTGTCCGTAGACCCTGGGCGACCTGATTCAGGGGCTATCCGGATAGTCCAGCCCTTGGCTGCTTCGGGTGCAGGACGCTTGCCACTGGATCAAGGTCTGCGACATGCGGTCGACCAACTCCGGGTGATCCTCGGCCACATCGTTGGACTCCGTGGGATCGTCCAACAGATCGAACAGCTGCCAAGGACTTTCAGGCTTTGCACGAATCAACTTGAAGCGGTTGTCGCTGAGGGCCAGCTGCCCGCGCGATTGAAATCCGATGGGTTGGGGACGCTCATGCATCTCTCGTTGGAAGACTCCTCTTAGCGAGACACCATCCACAGGCCGGCCATCTGGCAAACGGACATCCAAATAGTCCAAGATCGTTGGCAGGTAGTCGCTGGTAACGGCCGGATAATCTGTCACGCGATGCTTTGTGACTTCGCGCGGCCATTCAATCAACCCTGGAACGCGAATCCCGCCTTCGTACAGGGATCGCTTGCGGCCACGGAAATGTCCAGCCGATCCGGGATCGCTCGATTTTCCTTCTGGACCATTGTCCGAGCAAAAGGCCAGCATGGTGTTGTCTTGCACATTCAATTCTCGCAGCAATTGCCTTAGGCGGCCCATCTGCTGATCCATCGCGGTCACGCAACCGTAGTAGTTGCGTGTGCGAACATCGTCTGCATCTGGGTACAGTGCGCGATGCTCCGGGCCAGCCACGACCGGCAAGTGCGGACTATGAAACCAAATTACGGCAAAAAACGGCCGGCCATCAGCCACCGACCGGCGGAGGAACGGTTCGGCTCGGTCCATGATGATCCGCGAGTTGCAGCCGGCTAGATTTTCGGTAACTCGTTCTCCCTTTTCATTCCAGTAGTACGTTCCATAGGCGACTCCTTGTGCAGGGTCGGCCAAGGCATCCCACGCGTTGCCCGCACCCTTGGCGGGTTTCAGCATCGGATCGTATGTCGGTACTTTCGACTCCGTTGAAAAACAGACCTCGAATCCGTTGTCTTGTGGTGGTGCGTAGTCACCAACATGCTTGGGCAACCCGCCTCGATTGGCGTCGCGTACGGTCCGAGTCAGGGTGCCGAGATGCCATTTTCCAAAATGCCCGGTGGCATATCCGTGTTCCCGCAGTAACTCGGCCAAAGTCAATTCTGGCGGCTTCATATGTCCGGAATTGGCGTACGGAATTCCATACCGAAACGGGTGCCGGCCGGTCATGCAGGAACCGCGCGTTGGACTGCAGACGGGAGCTTGCGCGTAAAAGCGGCTGAACTGTAAGCTGTGCTGGGCCATCTCGTCCAAGCAAGGTGTTTGGATGATTTGTCCGCCGTTGAAACCCACGTCTCCCCATCCCAAATCGTCGCACATGACGAGCACAAAATTGGGTAGCTCGCTAGCGTGTGTTCGGCTGGCTTCGCCAAGCCAGATGAATTGCCCAATCGAAAGCAGGACCAGCAAACAGGGCCGCGTCAACTTAGTCATGGAAGCCTCTCAAGCAGTTCCTATTGCGAATTGCGTACTCTTTACGTGCCGCTTAGCCATTGGCCGCCAATTATAGACAAGCCCAGAATCACTGATAACAGGCTCGCGACCAGTACCGCCGAGCTGGCCACGTCCAAAGCCTTGCCAACTTCTGTATTCCGCTCCGAGCATAAGCCCCGCGCGAGGAATTCAATGGAGCTATTGACCAGTTCCAAACTGATGACCCACCCGATACACAGCCCCAGTACGCACCACTGCCACCACGAGCAGCCAACGATCCAAGCTGCCAACAGCACGCATCCAGTTGCAATTCCGTGCACCGCGAAGCTAGATTGTCCGACCGTACCGGTTCGCAATCCTCGAAACGCACAGCCGAATTTGCGAACCCAGTGTTGCATCATGTATTCGAACCTCTCGAACGCGTGCAAACGCCTCTGAGACAGTCGCGCATTGCCGCGTCATGCTCCAGTTTGACTAGAACGACTTTGATCGCGTGGCGGCGATTGGAACACCAGCCAGGAGCCACATGTTAGCAGCTGCAAGTTACCCGGCAAATTGCACGCAACTCGTGGGTTCCAAGATCCTTCGGCCGGCAAATCAACTTCCACAGAGCTTTCTGTCTGCGGCTCAGACGGCGAAGACTGGTAACTCGATCGAATGGTCTCCCAGTGCCTGCGATCCATCTTTACCAGTGGCCAGCCTCGATCCATCCAAACATAAACCAGCGCTTGGCGGACGACCGGCCACGCGGCGGCAAGCTTGGGTTGCGTTGGAAGTGCAAACATCGTCCGACTCAATGCCGGTAGTTGGCCGTTTTGTTCCGCGTCGCGAGCCTGTCGTTCGGCTTCCGTCAGTGCTTGAGATGCCATCTCGGAGAACTCTGCTTCGCTCTCCGCTGCCAACTCCGAGAACGACAGAATCCGTTGGTCAACATCGTGGCCGTAGTGCTCGCGAATCGTTGGCAGGATAGCCTGGCGAATCGCATTTCGCCGGTAGCCCAGATCCCGGTTGCTGGAATCCTCGCGATATGCCTGCGTCACTTCGTTCAGATACGTCAGGACTTGCTGGCGAGTAGCCTCCAGCATGGGTCGGCACAGAACCAGTTCGGCCCCCAATGGTCGAAATTGACGGATGCCGCGCACACCGGACATGCCTGTCCCACGAAATAGATTGTGCAGCAGGGTTTCGACGCGGTCATTGGCGGTGTGAGCCGTTACCACATATCGCGCGCCGATCGAGTAGGCGGTCGCGCTCAAGAACTCATATCGGGCCTCGCGCGCCCCTTCCTCGGTCTGCGGTATCGGAGGCCCCTGCACCGCATCGGCGCGGCCGATGAAACACCGCAGAGACAATTGATCGCACAGGTCGCGCACGAATTGTTCGTCGGCTTCGCTTTCGGTCCCTCGCCAGCCATGGTTGAAATGGGCGACAGCCAGCAATTCCGAGCTTGGACTCAATTGGACGAGTGCTCGAAGCATGGCCACGCTATCGGCGCCGCCACTAACGGCCAAGAGCAAGCGTGTGCCTTGCCACTTGGCGCGTGGCCAACTTCGATCAATGAGCTGTTCCAGTTCTTTCATTTACCGGTGGGCAGTGATGCTAGCTCCAGCCGAGACCTAATTGAAAACGGGCAGCGGACGTTTGACGGGAACATCGTTGACGGCATGCACTTCCTCACAGATCTGCCGCAATACAGCTTCGAGATCTCCACCGGCCTGCTCAAAGCGATCTGGATTGATGGCCAGAGGTGCGCCGATCACGACCAATGGAGCGCCCAGCCGCGGTGTGGCTACAGCCTGTTCGAT
>JANQOL010000381.1 GCA_028289675.1 Pirellulaceae bacterium | reverse complement strand
TCAAAGGCCTTGAAGACGATGCCCGTACTCCCGCGGCCGATAATGCCGCATATTTCATAGCTTCCCAACCGGCCCATCTTGGTTGGGTCGTCCGTGGGTGCCAACAACCGGGCCCAGTTCTCCGCCTCGGCATCCTCGACGATGGGCTCCCCCCACGTTTCGTCGTAGTTGCCTTCGGCGGGTTCGGCACGCTCGGGACCAGCCAATTGGATCCCAACCACATGCGACTCCCCGGCATTCGGTGGAGTGACTTTGGACTCACCAATTTGGGGCGCTGCCAAGGAGTGATCTGCCAACTCCGTTCTCAGCTGCGTCCAGCTTTCATCTTGTCCGGCCAACGCGGCCAATTTCTGCTGGCACTTGCCGCAACGTCCGATATGTTCGGACATCTCCGCCTCTTGTTGACCGCCAATTTGCTCGTCCAGGAAACGACGAAACAGGAGAGCGTCGTAGCAAGCATCTTGATTGGTTGCCATGATCAAGTGGACTCCATGTGGGTGCTAACAAGTTGCCGGTTGGTTCCAGCAGTGAATCGAGGGTAGAACGCGTTCACCCGCCTTGAGTTTGGAGTCGCGTGATTTGTTTCACGTGATTCGCTTAACGTGATTTGTTTCGCATGATTTATTTCGCGGTGCCAGACGCAAGCACGTTGGAGAGGTCATGAGCCCCAACGTGCATTGCGCCTTAGCAACTTGGCAGGGCCCTCTCACAAGCCGCAGCCAGGTGGATTGTTTGTTTCGGCCGAATTCGCCGACTAAACGCTTTGATTGAAATCTTCTCGCAACGCGTCTTCCAAGTCGCCCTGGTCATCAAACTTCCGGATGGTTTGCCTGATCCGCGCTATAATTCTGAACTTGGCCGCGTACACGTTTCCTACAGACATCTCCAACTGTTCAGCGACTTTCTCAGCCGGGTGGCCTTCGATGGCTGTACGCCAGAACGAGTACCACGATTTTTCTTTGACTGTTGGCCGAACTTGTTCCGCCGCCCAATGCAATAGTTTGCGTCGGTATTCACGACGGAAGGCCGCCGCGCTCATTTCCCCATCTTCTTCGATGCGCTCCGCCGCGATCGGATCGCCGCCCGGAGCCGCACGCCTGGACTGCTCGACAAACTTGTCGACCGCGATGTTGTGAGCCACGCGGAACAACCAACCGCGGAATTTGCCCTGGTCGGGGTCATGTTTCCACTTTTCAACTTTGTCCCCTACTGCGGCCAGTACATCTTGGGTCACATCTCTGGCGTCCGCGTCTTGCAATCCTCGCCGACGACAGTAGTCATAAATGGCCAGCTCGTAGATCTCCAGGAATTCGCTCCAGGCGTCGCTGCTGCGCTGTCCCAAGCGCAGCAAGAGACTTTGACGTGTTTGAGGCAGACTCATGTTTCAAGCAAGTCAAAGCTGGGGGAGGAGTCGAATTCTCGTGTCTTCACTGTAATCTCCCCCTAAGTGTCCAGATTTTACGCGCCGATCCGGAAAAAATCAGAGATTCTTGGTCACCCGTGTTCGGTGCCAATTGTCTATGCATACGGTGTCCGCCGGAGTGGTGGCCTCGCGGGAGTACACAATGGAACCTTGGAATTCCAGCCAATATCTACGTTATCAGACCGAGCGAACGCGTCCGGCAATTGATCTGGCGCGGCGGATCCAGCTGGCCGCACCACAGACGATTGTGGATTTGGGCTGTGGCCCGGGCAACAGCACGAATGTGCTACGCGGGTGCTGGCCGGACGCATCGATCTGTGGGGTCGACAACTCGGAAGCCATGCTTGAAGCGGCGCGGGCGGCCTATCCCGACATCGACTGGCAATTGGGCGACATCTGCAATTATCGCAGCTTGGAGCCTGTGAATCTAATCTTCTCCAACGCCGCATTTCAGTGGGTTGCCGCTCATCGGAAATTGCTGGAACAGCTCAGTGCACAAGTCGCGGCCGGCGGCGCGTTGGCGTTTCAGATTCCCAGTCAAACTTTTGCGGTCGTTCGTACCTTGATTCACGAAATCGCCACCGACGGTGGTTGGTCGGTGGACATGCAGCCCGCCCTGGCAGCGCTGACGATGGAGAGCCCAGCCAGTTACTTCGACTGGTTGGCCCCCCATGCCAATTCGATCGACTTGTGGGAGACCGAGTACTTTCACGTCCTGCCCAACCGCGAGGCGATTATTGAATGGATTCGAACTACCGGGCTGCGTCCCTTCTTGGATGTGCTGCCGAGTGCGGACGCACGTGAGCAGTTTGTTCAGCAACTGAGGCTGAAGCTGGATGGCGCTTATCCGCTGACGACGCAAGGGACGGTACTGTTTCCGTTTCGCCGCACCTTTGTGATTGCCTATCTCTAGGCACTTCGCTAGCGCATTCCGTGATCTACATGCGTCGTCCGATTGACGTCTACTTTGCAACGGTCACAGAGGCGTCTTGGCGAGTCACTTGCAATTTTGCGGCATCTGCCACAGCAGCCAGTAGTTCGTCGAGGCTGACTTTTTGAACCTGGAAGCTGATCAGTTGCTGCAAGTCTCCGGCTTCGCAGCTAGCATCCCATTGCACCAAAAAACCGATGCTGGCGGAGAGGCTGTCCATAACGACCTTCACCGGCTTGTTTCGGACCTCGAAACTCCAGCGTTGATGCTCCCACGCTTCGCTGGCTGCCGGTTGACGCGCGGTTGGTCTTAGCAGCGCGACATGTAGGTCGCTAACACCATGGACCGTGACGCTGTCCGCTTGGATGCGAACTCGACTGCCTGGAAAGCGGCGTTGCAGCTGGC
>JANQOL010000597.1 GCA_028289675.1 Pirellulaceae bacterium | reverse complement strand
AATCGATCTACGAGACCGATGCGATCTGGGCGAAAGTGCGCGGGAAGGTGGAAGACGCCATCGCTACTTTGCCACCCGAAGCGAGTCGACCGATCATCGAAGAGTCCGAAACGCGAGCATACGCACTGATCCTAGGAGTGGTGTGGAACGACGCTGACGAGATCGCCGACCGCCGCGTGCTCCGGCGCATCGCAGTGGATCTCCAGGACCGGCTGCAGAATATCTCAGGCACCGAGGTGGTGGATCGGTTTGGAGACCCGGGCGAAGAAATTCAGGTCGAAGTCGATCCATTGAAAGCAGCTTCTTTAGGGCTGACCGTCGGTGCCATTGCAGCTCAAGTCAATGCCTATGACGCAAAGTCGACCGCCGGCCAACTTCGCGGCGATTCCATGTCCATGCTGATCGACTTGGACAACCAGCTGGAAGCAGTTTCGATGATTGAAAACATTCCGATTGCTTCCGCCGATGGAAAAGACATACGGCTTTCCGAGGTTTCGACGGTCGCTTTGGGAATGCCCGATCCAATGCCGAGATTCGCGAATCTCAATGGACGAGAGGCCGTCGTACTGGGAGCGATGGTTACTGAGTCTACTCAAATCAATGGTTGGACATCCAAAGCGAACAAACTACTCGCTGAATACGAGGAGCGGCTTCCGGAAGGAATCTCTCTCGATCGATTGATGGTTCAGGATGAGTACGTCGCCGCAAGAATGCAGGCGCTCCAATCCAATTTGTTGTATGGCGCCGGCGGTGTCGCGCTCGTCATTTTCTTCATGATGGGATGGCGTGCAGCAATTATCGTGACACTTGCGCTGCCGCTTTCCAGCCTGATGGTACTGTTTGGAATGCGTGTCCTTGGCATTCCAATTCACCAGATGTCTGTTACTGGGCTAATCATTGCGTTCGGTCTCTTGATCGACAACGCCATCGTCGTAGTGGACGAAGTGAAGGGCCGCCTGCGACTGGGGCAAGAGCCCGTTGTCGCCATGGTGGGAAGCGTAAAGCATCTCGCCGTTCCCTTGCTCGGATCGACTCTGACAACCGCGTTTGCATTCGCTCCTATCGCATTGATGCCCGGTGGCGGCGGTGAGTTTGTGGGGGCGATTGCGATCGCAGTGATCATGGCCATCACGGCTTCGTTCTGCTTGGCACTATCCGTACTCCCGACAATTGCAGCGTTGTTGGTTGCAGGCCGCCGCGACGGTTCACAAGTCGGTTGGGGAAATAGCTTCCTATTCCGATTCTTGCGCGACGGTTTTCAATCAAAGCTCTTGTCGAGACTCTATCAGGGCTTTATCCGCCAGTGCATCGAACGTCCGGCAATTGGCATCATCACTGGCCTAGTCCTGCCGGTTACTGGCTTCTATGTCGCTTCCACACTACGAGAGCAGTTCTTCCCTCCCTGTGACAGGAACCAGTTCCATATTCAAGTGGATCTGCCGATGACAGCTTCGATCGCGGAGACAAAATCGACTTCTGAGAAGATTGACCGCTATGTTCGAGCGGCCGGGGCTCAACGAGTCGACTGGTTCTTCGGCGAGAGCGCACCTGAGTTCTACTACAACGTCATCGGCGATCGAAAAGGCCAGCCAAACTATGCACATGCGATCGTAACGCTTGCGGACGGTGAAAACCCCAAGTCAAAGATTCGATCGTTACAAGCCAAACTAGATGAAGCTTTCGTTGCTCCGCGGATTGTGGTGCGTCAACTTGAGCAAGGGCCACCGTTCGAGGCTCCTGTCGAGATTCGTTTATTCGGTCCGAATCTTGACGAGCTTCGAAGGCTTGGCGATGAAGTCAGGCAACGCCTAGTGAATCATCCACAAGTGGTCGCTGTTCGCAGCGATTTAAACGAGGTGTTGCCGCAGCTATCGGTATATGTGGACCCCTCGGTGGCCGCGTCAGCAGGCATTACCCCTGCGCAGGTTGCGAGGCAGCTTTCGACGACTCTGGAGGGAGCGCGAGGCGGCATTGTCATCCAGGACAACGAAGAGTTGCCAGTGATTGTACGAGCAGCACGCGATCATCGTAGCAATCTAGCACGCATCGAGTCTCTTGATCTTGTCGTCTCTTCAAATGAGTCCGTGATGTTGACCCCAGTCGGCGCGGTTGCCACGATTGGTTTGAAACCTGAATCGGCGGCCATCCCACGCTTGGATCGGCAGCGGATGAATGAAATCAGCGTCTACATCGAGGCAGGTGTTCTGCCCAGCGTTGTTCAGTCATACATCGAAAAGTCAATCGAAGAGGAACCTCTTGAACTACCCAGCGGCTATTCGATTTCTTATGGGGGTGAAGCAGGGGAACGAGATGAGTCCGTTGGTAATTTGATGTCGACCGTTGGTCTGCTCTTCGTGTTGATGGTGGCGACGCTCGTACTGTCATTCGGTTCATTTCGAATGGCCGGCATCATTGGCTTGGTGGGAATGATGTCGACCGGGTTGGCTATGTTGGCACTCGCGATCGGTGGATACCCATTCGGATTCATTTCGATTATCGGAACGATGGGGTTGCTCGGAGTTGCGATTAACGATTCTATCGTGGTGCTCGCTGGTATCCGTGCCAATGCGAAAGCTTGTGAAGGTGACGTTGAGGAAACGGTCCACGAGGTAATGCACGCGACTAGACACGTGATTGCAACCACCATTACAACGATCGCGGGATTCGCACCATTGATCGTCTCTGGCGGCGAGTTTTGGCCTCCACTGGCCGTTGCCATCAGCGGTGGAGTGGCGGGCGCATCATTGCTGGCGCTTGTCTTGGTGCCTTCACTCCACCAATGGTTGATCGCAAGCCGAGTCAATCAACCGAGCGTTTTTGTCCGCTTGGCATACCTGATCCGGCAGTTCTTTGTGAAAGGTACTCCCTTCAACACAATTGCAGGAGGACAGACCACATGAGTAGAACGTCTATTACGCCGGAAGCGTTGCCAACCAGAGAAACTGTTGTTGGTTGCCTCGTCCGAGTGACTGAGCAGCATCCAGCAGCACTCAGCGATGCTTTTTTTCGCGTCAGATCATCTCCCTTACTTCAACCACACCGCCGGTCTTCAGAATTGGGCAGTCTTGGGCGAATCGTTTAGCCTCGTGGAGGTTTCGAGCTCGCACAATGCTAAATCCCTCGATTAGATGGCTGTTCGCAATACTGTTGGAGAGTTCAGTGGCACTTTCAACGAGGCACCGCTCGGATCTAAGCGACAGTCCTCGATCAATGAGCCTGCCTGCTTTCTCTATTGCCGAGAACCACGCTAGCCAGCTCTTGAGTTGGAACTGTATTTCATCCGGAGCAACTTCATTCGCCGAACTGGCTGCATGGTAGATGAAGCAGAACTCCATTAGTTCTCCCGATTTTTCGTCCATCTTTCTTTCAGTCCTAGTCATCTCACTGGCTCGATAGCTTCTCGACGGGCCGGTTGAAGTGGTTACTGGGCAAGTTGACAATGCAGGCCACAAGGCGTTCTCGATCGTCTGTGATTCGTCGATGCAGGTCGACAAAGCTAGGGCCAAAAAAAGCCGATCGCGGCCCGAAGCGGAGGTTGAAGACACGGGCTTAGGAAGACATTGGCTCAACGAATTTCTTCCAGTGATAGCGTTGAAATGCAATAGTTGATGCATCCGTCGGCATAGACACTTCCAAGCTCGGTTTTGGTACTCGACTAGGATGTGCCGTCTCAACATTTCTCTTGTCTTCGTTGAGCACCACAATGTTCAATAGATCAGCGATTCGCCAAAGAGGATTACGCTTTCCGAAGTTTCTCTTCGGAACAATGAACTGGTTGGAATGACCGTTCGACGTTGGAGTGCACCAGATGTGCAAAAACCATGCCTTCGATTCACTGGCTCCCTTTCGACGAACGTTACCCTTGAGCGGTATCTTGAGGGTCATTCCATTCGGTGGCAGAAAGCGTATCCAGCCACTGTCAGATGAACGGCCGTCGCTTGAGTTCTTAAGGGACCACTCCATTTCAAATGAGCCGTCTTCGTGAACGTCTGTGTTGAGACTCAGCGCAGAATCGGACAGCTTGCCGATCTTCCTTCCTAGACCAGCTCCGATTGTTTTCGAGTGGACAATGGGGATGTGTGCAACGTCGAGCATCGTCTGGATCGCGCGACTCCAGTGAGCTTTCCATTCGCGCACAATCGGACTTCCCGACCAATCAGGTTCCGTCATGGAAGAGGGTAGAACTGGACCATCGGGAAGCATCTGCTCAGGAGACTCCAGCACGCGGGTGTACAGCCAGAGCATGTCACCCAGGTCACGAGCAGCTAGTCGTTGAGAGCGGACTTTCTGGGGTTTCCCTCTGTCGGCCAAGAGAGGTATCTGCTGGCATACTCCCGTTCTATCGTACTCCCAAGCATGAAAGGGGCATCGGATACAACCATCGCTCGTTATCTTCCCGAGTGATAGCTTGACCGAGCGGTGCGGGCACTGGTCAACAAGCGCAGCGACATTCGTCCCAACGCGCCAGAGCACTACCGGCACATCATCCACTATGAGACCGAGAGGCTTTCCTGGCTTAAGTTCTTTACTGAACGCAATTGGAACCCAGCATCCACCAATGGAAGAGAACTGCTTGACGCCTCGACGAGAGGCGTCTTGCACAAAATCGCTTGATTTCTCTTCAGCCAGCATTCAATGATCTCCTATTTTCGGGTTCGCTTTGGTTCGCAGCGTTACAGAATCGAGGCAAGTTTGAATCGGGCCAAACTTGCTGGGCTGGCAGCTCTTGCACGATCCTCTGCCGTTGAACGCTCAGCCGGTGACTCTAGCATTCCCGTTGATACGTGTCTAATATCAATAACGCATACTTCGATACGCAAATGATATGGATAAAATCATGGATCTTCGACAACTCCGAGCGTTTGATGCGGTAGCGGAAGAACTCCACTTTGGAAGAGCGGCTCAGCGACTTGGTACATCTCAGCCCGCTGTTAGCCGCTTGATCAGAGAGCTCGAAGAAGAACTGGGTGCGTGTTTGCTCGAACGCACGTCTCGCTCAACATCCCTTACTCCCGCCGGGACTGCATTTCGCGCCCCCGCACGCCAATGCCTGGACCATGCCGACATGGCACGACGTGCAGCCAGGGAGAAGGTAATGAATGGAATCCAACGGATTCGCATTGGTGTCGCGATGGGAGGCTCCCAGCCCACACTCGGAGAAGCACTCAAGCTATTCACCGCCGCTCATCCCGCCGCGGAGGTTGCTACGACCGCAATTGACGAAGCTTCACTGGCCTATGAAGTCACGCGCGGACGCGTCGATATTGCTGTGGCTTGGGACGGTTCCATTCCAAACGGTTTGAAAAGTCACCGATTCATCAGCGTACCAATGTCAGTGCTAGTAAGCCGGGACCACCGACTCGCAAGAAAATCGGCTGTCTCCCTCGCAGACATTGCGAACGAGCGGATCATTATGCCTAGTCGCGATCGAAACCCTGTCATTCTCGCTACCTACCGCAGTTACACCAATGAGCTCGGATTCAATCCTCAGGTAATCGCGGATGTTTCGAACATGGATTCGCTGTTGGCGCTCGTGGCAGGCGGCGTTGGAGTTGGAAACGCTCCTGTAACACCACAGCTCCGATACCCTGGTGTCAAGACACTCAGGCAAGAACCAAGATTTGAATTGGAATACAGAGCAGTTTGGTGCGATTCGACACCTTCGGTAAGGGCAATGTTGGATTGTTTCGAGGCGGTTTCAGCCATGCAATCAGAGTAGCATAGACGAACGTTAGTTTTCTGCATCTGTTCCGACAACCGAGTGAACTGCACGAAACCAAGTTCAGTTCATGCCTTCAGTTTGATGTCAGCAACGGTCCAGCACGCGAGTCAATCAGGGACTCACTGCCGAGATTTGTGCTACTTCAATCGCCCAGCAGGTGAGCGGAGCCAGAGTTCCGCCACAACAAGATTCAGCGGTAAACACAGCCATATCGAAGCCTGATAGCCGAGCGTCTCATCAGTCAGCACTGATCCAAGTACAGCGGAAAGAACTGTCAGCGTCGTGTTCGCCATCGTCGTAGCGAAACTTCGAATAGCCCAACTGCGATGGCCGCCAATTCGTCTCAGCCTGGCCTGGCGATAAAGGATGACGACCGAGAGAATCCAGAATGAGTTCAGCACAAAGAACCCAAGTGTCGACGCAATTCCTCCAGTAGCACTCAGTGCAATTGGGAACCCTGCAGTTGCACTCGCCAAAACGGAACCCATGTAGCTAAGACCTAGCCGTCGATGAAGTCGCCAGTTCGTTCGTTTTGCAAGCAACATGGCGAAAACGGCAGTTACGATAGCCAGCGAAGCCGCAGTCGCATGCACGGCTATCAAGACACTCCAACCACCCCACTCTGCAAATCCATCCTCGAGTTTTCGCGCCATGAAAGACGTATCTCGAATCCCAACTGCATAGATGCGCGAAAGAGTGTGAAGCACCCAACTGAAACTAATCAGCCCAAGCAAACCGAAAGCAAGAGTTTGAACTGAGAGTTTCCTCTTTTCAGACCTATTCACGAAGCGCTCTCCACATCGCCGGCTGATTCGATGATGGCTCCATCCTCCATCGAGACTACGCGGTCTGCGACATCCAAGACCCGTGCGTCATGTGTCACCATGAGAATCGGTACGCCACGCTCACGCGCCAGGTTTTTCAGTAGATCCACAACGCTTCTTCCGGATTTGCTGTCGAGGGCAGCCGTCGGCTCATCCGCAAGAATCAGTTCCGGATCGCCAACGAGCGCCCTAGCGATTGCGACTCTTTGGCGTTGTCCGCCTGAAAGCTGAGCGGGCTCGAAATCAAATCGATCTCCAAGCCCCACGCTTTCCAATGCACTGACAGTACGGCTAGCCAAATCGATGCGCGTCAGCCTCCGTTCCATGTCAAGCATAAGCTCAACGTTTTGGCGGGCCGTCAAGAAAGGAAGCAAGTTGTGCTGTTGAAAGATAAATCCGATCCGACGGCGTGACTTCACAAGTATCGGCTCCGATGCACCGTTCAGTTGCTGTCCTAAGACACGCAGCTCGCCATCCTGAACTCGCCTCAATCCACCAATCAACGTGAGTAGAGTTGTCTTTCCGCTACCACTCGGGCCGGTGAGTAAGACGATCTCTCCTGGCTCTACAACCAAGCACACATTAAAGAGAATCTGCTTTCGCAATTCACCTTCACCAAAAGCGAAACAGAGATCTCTAGCGACGATTGGAGCTTCGGGTTGCATCAAAAGACATCCGCCGGCTGGGCCGACGAAAGCCGGCGAATTGCCATCATTGCTGATAGTCCGCACATCAACAGCGTCGTCACAAACACAGCGGTTGCCCGCCCTAAGGTCATCAATACTGGCATCTGGATTGCCGTGGTGGCCAGGTTGTAGATTCCCAGAGCCAAAACGAAGCCCGGAATGAAACCGATAACGGAAAAGATGAAAGCTTGGGACAAGACAACTCGCACGAGATAACTCTGCTTGAACCCCATAGCCTTCAGAGTTGCATAGTGGGGCAGGTGATTGGCGACTTCCGTGTAGAGGATCTGATACACCACAACAAATCCGATGAAGAAACCGACCACGGCTCCCATTCCAAAGATGAAATCCAAAGGCGCCGTTTCTCGCAGGTAGTTCTCCTCGGCTTTCACGAGTCCTTGTTGCGAAATTACTCTCACTTCGCTGCCAAGAAACTCACTGAGTTCTCTCGCTAGTCGATCTGGGTCAGAGTCTCTTTTGGCTCGAACCAGTCCAATGTCGACGGCGCCAAGGTCTCGACTCGGAAACAGTCGATTGAAGTTTGCCGGTGATACATAAAGCGTTCCTTCCGTATTGATCGATACGCCAACCGATACACTCCCGACTACGTGCACTTGACGGCGGTTCACCTCAGTGACAACCTCGTTTCCCGCGAGCAGTTCCTTCGCTACCGGCCCGAACGTTGGGCGGCTTTGCAGGTCAAATGCCAAGTGGTCAGCCAGTTCAAGTCGCGACCGCTGTTGTTCGTAGCCCGGAAGATCCATCATGGGTTGGTCTGCATCCAATCCATAAACACTGATTGGGAATTCTTGAAGACTCCAAGGGTTCCGAAACACGGCGGTGCCGAAATAGAGAGGCTGAATGCGCACTACGTCTGGATGTGCGGCTGCCCGCTGAAGCACGCTCCGCGGTATAGACGAGGGCTTGAACACGGACTTCGTCCGGGGGCTTACGATCACAACATCCGCAGTGAGTCTCTTGGCAATCGCGATGCTGCTGTCAATTGCTCCACGGCGGATGCCAAGCTGGACAAGCATCAACATCACTGCCACGACGACGCCCGAAGAAGCGATCAACAGCTTTGTCTTGCTATGACTGACCTGAAGCCAGCCGATGCGAAAGCTGGATGGTAGCCGAGTCATTCGAGCGCCTCACTGTGGCCCGTCGGCGCATCGCCTGCAGGGCTCGCCGCGGCTTGGAAAACAACCTCGACACGGGCATTGGAAAGGTGCGAGAGCACATCAACTGACTCGGAATCGACGTTGATTCGCACCTCAATCACTCGAGCGTCGACGTCGCTAACGGGATCACCAGAAAGAACCACTTGCCGACCAACCAGCTTTCCCAGTTCAACGACAGTTCCGCCAAACTTCAGTCCACTCGAAACCACGTTCATGTGTGCACGCATGCCAATCGACACTCGGCTTGCGTCGGCCTCAAAGACTTCCGCAACAGCCTGCATCTGATTCACATTGGCCATTTCAAGAAGTCCAAGGTCACCGACAGCCTCGCCCTCACGTGCATGAATCCGAAGAATTTGACCGTCGATAGGAGAACGAACCTCGGAGAGTTTGCACCGAACGATGCTCTTTTGTAGCTCCGCCTTTGCCTTGGCAAGTTCCGCCCGCGCGAGCTGTATGTCGACTTCGCGAACATCTTCAATCTCTGAGAGTTCTTTCCGGAGTCTTTCTTGCACCAACGTCGCGTTTTCGACCTTCCATTTCGTCTCTTCGAACATTTGGGCGGACATCGCACTCGAACTCACCAGCTTTTGGGCCCGTCTAAGGTCCAGCTCTAGCATCTTTAGCTGCGAGCTAACTGTTTCGATTTCGACACGTTTTGCGTCGATTCGCAGTGGGTGTATGCCGGCGAGGATCTGGTTGAGTTTTGATTCTGCAACTTGAACCAACGATTGAGAAACTGCGATATCTGCGGCAAGTCGCTCATGATTGTCGAGTTCAGCGAGAATCTGCTCTTTGGCAACCCAGTCTCCTGCAGAGACATGCATCTTTGCTATGGTGCCAGTGCGAGATTCCCCGGG
This sequence comes from Pirellulaceae bacterium, assembly GCA_028289675.1. GTDB lineage: Bacteria > Planctomycetota > Planctomycetia > Pirellulales > Pirellulaceae > Aureliella. The sequence continues at coordinate 916 of JANQOL010000597.1, read as the reverse complement.
TGGAACGATGCGTCGAATGCGACTCGCTGGCTCGATACGCCCAAGTGCGGCAATTGCCTCTATCTCAGATGGAATAACTAGTTCGTTTTCTGTAGCGGAAGTCTCTTCTTTCGCACCCCGCGCAAGGTGGAAACGAGCGGCGAACCCGCAAGTCGATACGAGCAAGACACTTGACACAATCAGCGAAGCTCGCCGTCCCCATCTATCGGCCACCCTTTTTTGCCCTCCCAGAAGACTTTTTCGCACCGCGAGAACTTGACTTCTTCGCCTCCTTAGACGCTGGCAGGCCAACACGTTCACGGAGCGCGTCTCCGATCCGATCGAATAACTCATCTTCGCGAGAGATTAAACCCAGTAGTTGCCAAACCATCAGGCCGTCAATTGCGAGCCAGACAAGCAATTGCTCTAAACCAGCCTCCTCCTGCTCCAGCAGTTGATCTCGTAACTCATTTCCGAGACTTGTTATCGGCTCAACATCGATTTTGCGATCTGCTGCAACCGAGAGCATTGAGAGCATGAAATTGAAGATCACGCTCGGGTCTAGTTCGCGCTTAGAACTGGCCAATTCTTCTTCTGTTGGGAACATGCAGGCAACAACGCCGCGTGCCCACCTCATGTGAGCCGTCGGGTCTTTTGCAATCCGCTCAAGGAGCATCTGTCGCCCGGCTTCAGAGAAGTGCTCCAGCGTTCCATGCACTAACTCTTCCTTGGTTCCGAAATGGTAGAGCAAGCCTCCTTTGCTCACGCCCGCTTCCGCGGCAACAGCGTCGAGGCTCATGGCTGCAAACCCATCGCGACCAGCAATAGCAATGGCCGCCTCGCAGATTTTCCGTCTTGATTCAGAAGATTTTGACATAACTTGCATCCTAGACTTTTTTAGTATACTATCTGGACGGTTTAGGTCAACCTGTTGGAC
>JANQOL010000580.1 GCA_028289675.1 Pirellulaceae bacterium | reverse complement strand
AGCACAAAACCCCAGCCACCAATGGATGATCGCACAAACACGCAAAGCAGAACGAGCCAAGAATGCGAAAATCTAGACGCACTTCACCGTTCGCTTACCTTCTATTGAGCTTCTTTATCTTTTGCTGTTTCTGCTCCGCCGTTTGTTGGTGCGTCCAACAGCCCGGCTGGTAAGGCCCCGAGAAGATCTTCTGTCTCGACTACGCCGCTTGCGATAAACCGCTTCAAAGCCTGCCCGTCAACCAGCCGTTCTAACGATATCCGGCGATATTCTAGATTTACTTCTTCGACTTTTTGCTTTGCTTCGGTGTAAGTTTCATCGAAGGCTTCAAATGCTGGTCCACCAATCTTCTTTGCGTAACCACTTATGATTTTTCGTACCAATTCAACATAATTCATCGTTGCAAAGATCGCTCCCTGAGACCCGCTGCGGTTACTTGCCAAAACCGCTTTCAGCTTTTGGAGCGCATCCTTGACGGCTGAAGAGTCAACAACATCAAGTGCGATGATGCGGCCAAGGGCGTCGACAAGCTTGTCAAACAATTTGGGGATCCCGAATGAGTCGCGAACGTCGGAGTAGTCCTTGTCGAAATCAACAGCTTCTGTCTCGGGTATTACTATTGTCTTATGCATCTGAGAAAAGTTCTGATTGAGCCACGCAAAGAATTGCCCTGCTAGTTCGCTTCTGCGTCTGTTGGCCGCGAATTGTTGAGACTTCTGAAGCGCTTGGGCCAGCCAAGCTGGCTTGTCAGATTTCGAGAGGATTGCATCCATATGATTGCAAGCCTCGCAAAACTCATTTGCCTTTTCTCCATTTTGTTCAAGTGTGAGTGCTGGCCCGTTTGTCACTAACTCCAGTGCAAGCTTCTTCACTACAGAATGGCGTTCATCCAGCGTTCGACGGAATTGTTCGTTACTTTGATTCATCGCGCGACATTTACTAAGAATACAATTCTCAGAGCTGGAACAGGCCGACATTGTTTGGCCCGATTTTTACGCTCGCTTATTCGCTGATGTCCGAAGTAGCGAAGTCGAGCCATCCGTGTTCCCGCATCGTTTTTTTCCCCTGAACAGTTAGACGACACGAAGATATTCGACCGTCCATCCGGACAGTCTCGATCGCTCCCAGATTCGCAAGTTCGTCTACCTTCTCAGATAGGAATCCATGCTTGAGGGATTGTCCAACTACGTTACTACCAACCCACTCCTCTGGATCGACAAAGTCATCTTCGTGTCCTTGGGTCATTTCCAGCTTTCTTAGCAATAGGATATACCAGAGCATGTCTGCTTGCTTGTAACCCTCCTTCGTGACTCGAAACACTTCGCCTTTGTAGCCAGCGTCCGCAATCAAACCAAAGCCTTGCAGTTGATTGATTGCTCCTTCCCAACGTGATTCGGATCGTCCATCGCCTTGTTTCGAATAGACCCGATGATTTGCACTTACCTGGGTACCAGACATGGACGATACCGCGGTTATGTTGCTGTGATCGGCGAGGGCAGCAGCAGCAAGGAGTGTGCAGGCCTCAGGTTCAAGAATGGCTTCGCTTCTGCTCTCAGGCAGAAAATCCTTGACCTCTTCTGATTCAACTACAGAGTTCATCCGCATCTCGAGTTGTTGACGAAAGAGGCGTGCGAAATCGGTTTGCGATTTGAATTGGATGTAGAGTCCCTTGTGCTGCATTTCCTTCTTGAATTCACGAACAGCTTTCACGTCTTCGAGGGAAACATCTGCGGGCAGCTCCCGGTCGCAGAAGAACAGTAGAACCCGCTCAGCTCCCTTGGATTCGGCGAATTCTCGGATCTCTTGGACCGTGCCAGAGGCGTCTGTTGCAGTAGGAGTCCCTAAGCGCGACCAAAATATTGCCAGCAAGAGATCGCATCGTTCAAGAAGCTGTCCATTGATCAAATCTTGCGGATGTGCCCCCTGAACTGCCTGGCTATGCGTTTCCACACGTACAGGTTCAACGAGGATCGACCTATCAAGCGAGTGAGCAGCGTTCCAATCCTGAATCACGCGACATGCCTCGTCGCGTTCCTCACTCACATCCCCTGGGCTGGCAATAAAAACTCTGATGAACACGCCTGATTGCATGGGACTCTCATTCGTGGTTTAGGAGTGTGCGATGAGATCGTTCTAGTCCGAACGTTTTCATTGTCCAAGGCCCCAAATCAAGATAAACTGACGGTTTGTTTCCATTAAATAATGTATCTTCTTTCATGCAAACGCAGCCCGAGAAGTGGCTGATGCCCGACAGTTGGTGTCAAAACTGACTGTTCTTTTCATGAAATAAGATCATCTACCAAAGGCTCTGGTGATGAGAGAAAGCCCGCCGCGACTCCATTCTGACGGGCTCAGATTGGTGGCAGGCTAGATGACCTGCGTCAGGTAACCTTGAATCCAGAGCTGTACGATGTGCTGCTCCATCGCTTCAGCAAATTCATCGTCCCAAACTTCTGTCCAAGTCTCCGTCATGTCCGCGTTGGACACAAAAAACCTCAGCATTGGTAATCTCCCTCTGCTGTTGCAGTGAATCGCAGAGCACCGATGCCCTGCTACTTCCCGGAGTTTGCGAAAATCCTGCATACTTGACCACTTGCTCCGAAATATTTTTTCGGGGACTGGTCAACTGTGCAGAGGGACGTACGGGCCGGACCACTCAGCTGCTGCCCAGGAGTACTTAATGCATAATAAAGGTGGTTATTATGCATTAAATATGCGATACTTATGGACATGGAGATCGCACTAAGGAACACCACGGAAATTGCCAAGCTTGAGGCCCCTGCCCTCATCAAGGCCGCCGGCAAACCAGCTCAGAACGCATACCGGGATTTCTTCTTCGGTATGCTGCCGAATGAGAATACGCGGCTGGCGTACAACACGGCCATCAGCCAGTTCATGAACTGGGCCGACGGCCGCGGCCTCACTCTCCCCCAAATCAAACCCGGTGACGTCGGCGTCTATCTGCAAGAGCATCCCGGAGCGGCCAGCACGAAGAAACAGCACCGTTCCGCGTTGAAGCGGTTCTTTGATCTGCTGGTCGAGCGGCACATCTGCATCATCAACCCGGCCGGTGTCGCCCGGACTGAGCGTATTCGCGTCAAACAGGGCTCAACGCCGGAGATTGCCAAGGATGAAATCCGGCAACTGCTCGAGTCCCTGCAGGGCGACACTTTGGCGGACATTCGTGACCGGGCGGCAATAGGAATAATGATCTACACGGCCTGCCGGGCGGGTGCGGTGGCCAAATTGCGGCGTGGTGACTACCACGGCCGTCCGGGCGGGATGGCCCTGCGGTTCCGCGAGAAAGGCGGCAACCACCAAAGCGTGGAAGTGCGGCACAATCTGGAGCAATGGATTGATGAATACATCGAGCGGGCACGCATCAAGACGGCCGCCAAGGATACTCCCCTCTTCCGCCCATTGGTTCGGAAAGAACAGCGGGGTCCAGGCCAAGGCGATGCACGCGAATGACGTGTGCCGGATGGTGAAGCGAAAGATGCGGCAGGCGGAGTTGCGAGAGGAGCTATCCGCCCACTCGTTCCGCGTGGCCACAATCACGGATCTGATTGACCAGGGAATTGATATCTCCGACGTCCAGGAACTGGCCGGGCATGCCGATGCCCGCACGACCAAGCTCTATGACCGCACCAACCGCAAAGCCACCCGAAACCTGGTGGAGCGGATTTCGTTTTGAATAACCAGAGCAGCCGCAGTTCATGTAGATGAATCAGCGTCGGAAATCTTCTCCCATAAATCCTCGGACCAACTGTCTGGGTTCTTGTAGTGATCGACGTGAACTCGGCACATGCCAGGATCCCAACATTCTCCCGTGACTGTTCCCTGGTGGGCACGTAGGTGTGGAAAATTCGGTATAGCTTCATCCACCATCTGCACACGATCGCCAACACTAAATTTGTTGCTTGAAGATTTCTCCATGTCAGCATGAATGCCGCATTCTTTGCAGAAAGTCAAGATGCATGCGACGTATCAGACCGGTCAAGATAAAACCTGTTATCTGGATCAATGGACAATGAAAAAGCCCCCTGGGTATTCCAGAGGGCTTTTCATGCCAAAAGCTTAACTTTGCTAGTTGTTAGGAGTGAGCGTTCTCAATCGCAAATCATCCAGCAATAGATTAGACCCAGGCGTGGGAGTTAGCTCTTGTATGGGCGTGCGTATCGAGTTTTCCAAACGTAGTTGTTCTTGTTCAAACAACTGCAGTTTCTGCTGCTGAAGATGTTCCGAGTCTAGTGATTTCACCCTTGATTTGTCGTGCGGAGCTACTTTCTCTTCGGAATCACCAGCACTAAGTTGCTGCGTGACACGGTAAGCCGCTTCACGCTTACTCGTAATCTGCCCTGCCGGGTCCAAATACGCGACGACTTCCTTGGTCAAAGTGGGCAACTTCGCATCATCATTTAATGCGATATCCAGGATGACCATCGTTAACTTGCTGAGCTGATCTCGATGTTTGTTCGGCACACAGACATACGTACCGCAATAGCTTCCGACAGGGCAGCAGGTTCCGAGTTTCTTAAAGTCCTTTCTGGATCCGACTTGGAACCAACAACTACTCAGGCACTCAACCGTTACTTTACCTGTACGAGCCGTATGTTCTGCCACACTATTATCAACATACAAAGGCTTAAGACGGTTGTCCTCTTTGGCAGCCGCGATATCATCGCTTGGAACATAATCATTCGTGAATTCGTATCTGTATACCTCCTGGTTGAATTCGTTCGCCTCACGGACAATCCTGAAAGATTCATTGCTTGCATCGGTGTAGTGATAAATCGACTTACCATCCTTGGTCACCTCACCGGTCTTCCCCGGCCGTTCTGAGCCAAGATAGAATTTGTTGAACCGCAGCTGGCAATCAGGGCACCCATTCTCTACGCAATTGCATTGTCCCAGGACGACGCGTTGATAAGCACATCGCATCATCTCAAGTTTCCGCGGATCATTTAGAGGCACCATTGTATAGGCTTCATTGTTGCTTCTAGAACCACTGAAACCAGCTGACCAAGACGCCAGGCTATGTGGCGTGAAATTGAAACTCGGACCGTTTACATTGGCACCGTCCGTAACGGATGTTGAGCCGCCCTGCGGATAAGAAAAGTGCGGGATTGCGTTGGGGTCCTGGCAGAACTTCGCAAGGTTATCCAATACCTGTTGGGTGTGCACATCCGCAACGGTACGAGCCTGATGTGTCGTGTTGTATCTGAGTTGGTGGTGCGTACACCCGGTCGCACCAATGATCAAAACCGTAGTGATAATTCGAAACATGTGCTTGCCTCCGTTCTACACAGTTTTCGGTGTCGAACGGAATATCGTCATAAGCACTTCTGGGGGACAACAAGAAGCTGTCTTCCTAGTGTCTTCCACATAATCGGAACAGTCGAGCTTTTCACAATCTCGAACACGAACCGAACATAATTGCAAATTATCCGACGAAGTCAGTGGTGTGAGGACCTCGGCTAGCCAAAGAGATAGGAATGGTGGACATCGAGCCAAGTCCGATGAGCATGAGGCTGCCCAATTTGATCGTCATCTCGTGGTGCATGATGATGAGCTTTGCCTCCAAATCAGAAATCTTGCGTTAACTCTCGCCTCCAACGCTATGATCGCGCCCGTCAATTCAGCTGTTTTTTCATGGGATTGGTAGTCGGACTTAGAACAACTCAACACAGAGACACTGCGTACTTGGGTCCGAGGAGCTTATTCCGCAGTCACCCGGCCCCGGATGAGCCGAATTGAGTTGCTCGGTTCTTCACCGGTTCAAGAAGTTGGTCGTGAAGTTTGGGTGTATGGCGCCTAGGGCAGAAAACGCAGGCGGGATGTGATGAGCGCAGCAGACCACTAGTTGGACGGAATGTCGGCTAGCCGTTGCTGCAATTCGAACTTAGCCTCTGCAACCCGGCCGGGCCGTTGCGTTTCCTCGTTCAGGCTCTCAGCGTTGAGCTCAGCAGTCGACAAAGCCTGGCGTTTCCATGCTGCATGCACTTCGATTTCTCGCCCTTCGTCCGTTTTGGGGTTCAATCGGTGAACGGTGTTGACTACATGAACAGGAACATAAATGCCGCTTGAACGGTCAATTGGTTGCCACGTCGCCGAGATGTCGTAGGCAACCTTGCCAAAATCTAAAGGCGATATTGGTTCGTCTTTACCGGGACGGTTGAGGTAGTAGCCACGAACTCGAGTCGGCATATAGCCTTGTTCCTGATCGAACTCCATTTCCATGCCGAAACTGCTATGCGTGTGCCAGCTCCCAGCAAAGCCGACCGCATTTTGCTGGTCTTCAAGCGGTTCAAGAATGGTATGGACGTATTGCACCATGTTGGCGTGCGTATCCGTTCTCGCGATGAAAGCCGTATTGGGAATAATCGTCGAAAACACGATGCTCGGCACGCGAAAACGCGTGGTGGTCTTCTCGATGAGCTTCTCCTGCTCATCTTCGCTCTTGCTAAGGAATTCCTCCCTGAGACTCAGATGCTTCAGTGGCCGTGTTTGCCATCCAAAATGATAAAACTTGTCGCGTCCAACCGATAAGCAGCGTTCCCAATAGCCATTGGTCGGGGTCTCAACGCTGTAGAGATACCGGGATTCGACATAGTGCACCGGATCAGGAGATTCAGAGAGAGCTCTGAACCACTCGACATTGAGAGTTCCTTCGGCAGCAGCCTTGGTCTCGACCAGCTCCATATGGGCGTAGACGGCCGTGTTGCTCCGCAGCTGCTCAGCGTTCTCGACAAATCTGGCGAGACATTCTGCGGCCGAGTTTGGGTTGGGCAAAGGCATGTTTCGGTCTTGCGCGACCGCCTGCCCCACACATAACAGAAACACCATACACAAACTTCGCATGTTACCTCTCCCTCAATCCATTGAGCATTCTTGCAACGTAGCACCCGTGGAATCCAAAAATCAAACTCAAGGACCCTCGTCTGAGTCGCCACCTGGGCCACCGCTTCCATCGTCTCCCCCCACGCACGGCGAAAAAGCATCGAACAATGCATTGACCCCGACCGAGACCGGAATGTTTGGAACGGAGGCACTTTCTTCACAGTTCCAATTTCCAAACACGGGTTCCTGAACGCAGTAGTTCGAGCATGTGACAAGTACGCCGCAGATGACAAGTTCAGAGTCTGAATCGAGCGTATGGCCGCCCTCCCCGGCCGGCGCTTCATCAGCTCCGTAGTATTCATTGCCAGACAAATCAGCGGATTCAGTAAAGTAAGATGAGAGGCAAAGCGTCGAGATTTCGTCGCAGCCATGGCAACCGCCGCTACCGGTAAACTCACAGGTCCAGTTGCCTGTGTAAACAAAGCAGTCCTGGGCTACTGCGGGAGTTACACCGCAAATGAACATGAACAGAGCAAGAAGTGTGTTTTTCATTTCAAGTTCTCTCCTCTCAGCTAGAAACCGAACCGTGCACTGGTTTCGATGTGAAGGTTGTCTTCACCGGTGATTACGACACGAAACGCTGCAGTGCTATCCAGGCCGTGATTGATTGGCAGATTGACTTGGCCAGAAAATCCGTATGGCTGCTCGGTGACGTCTTTGAGCTGGCCATCAAGACGTTTGCTGTGAGCAACAACGTGCACTTGTAGTGTTTCGAGGATTTGGGGGATGTTTGTGCGCACGTGTTTGGGTGTGAAAGCAAAGAACCGGCAAGACACCATGTCTTGGCTGACATTCTTGGCGAACAACATTTGCGTTGGTTTCAGACGCCACTGACCGGCTTGCACGACGGAGACCATTTGCTCAATCGGCTGTTGTCTGCCCTGGCAATTAATGGCGATAACGATCGAAGAAGAACCATCAAGGCCAGCTTTTCGGTCACGGAATTCGCCAAAGATCTGAATCTGCCCGTTGTCGGTTGGTTTCTGGGCTGAAATGACAAAATCACTGCTGAGCGAGCGAAGCCGGCAACTACTTAGGTCTATCGAAGGAAACTGTGAAACAACCCGCAGCGTGACAGGTTTATTCTCAGCTTCACGCGGCAATATCAGTGTCTTTGGAAGAATGTTGACCGGATGCCGAGCATCCGCCTGAACTCTCAGGTTAACCTCTCCCCTCTTGCTGACAATTTGGACGTATTGCCGCAAGACTTTTTGCTGCTTCGGTGATGCAATTCGAAGTCGCACCGTTCCGGTTTTGCCGGCAGGAATAGCCTTCTTGTCGACAAGGCCAACCAGACAACCACAGGACGACTTACTCGTTTGCGGCAAGAAGTCTTCAAACGTCCTATTGGCGAGTTCAATATCCACAGCATAGGAGCGACCGCATTCGATTCGGCCAAGATCGAGATCAAATGTCCGCTCAGATTCGCTGAATTCAATTAAGCGGAAGGGAAGACTTACAAAGTTAGATGACGATTGCGCAAATGCGCTGTGAGATAAGAAAACGGTTGCAAGATATGCAAACCAATTACGCATGATAGTCTTCCGCTGAGCAGGTCATTTCTCAGATTCGTGTGAAAGTAATGTGCCAGCCGGCCTATCTCCAGTGTTTTATGTTGCTTACCCCCCAATAAATCTGAGATTTCATGAATTGCAATGTAGGAAGAGCACCAGCATGCAACGGAGGCACTAGACAGCGAACTTGGGTAGTTTGTTGGGACCCAGTTACCGAGGTTGCTTGGTTAGGGTTGTTCGTACTCGACCGGAAGTAAAAATGGCGAATCATTTCATTTGGTGCTTCAGTTGCCGAAAACCATGGCCTTGATTCATCCGTTCTTCCGAAGATTGCTGGTTCGCTGCGAAGATGAGCGGACCGGTTCATGCGTGAAATATGCAAGTGGCCACGACATTTGGCGGGTCTGTGCAACAGCGTTTGATCAATGCTGGCGTATCGGTCGAGACGCAAAGCCAGGCCGTGAACCGTGCGGACTTTGCGACGGCAGAAAATGTCTATCGTGCGACAGGGGCCATACAGGCAGCGGCGAGTGAAGTCGGTAGGAATTGAACTCCGACCGCAAAACAAAGCGTTCGTTGGAGATTAACGGCGGGACACGAAAAAACTCCTCAGTTGTCCGCTGAGGAGTTATCGGTGCTAAAGTGTTCGCTTGAAAGGCTTTGAGTAAGCACGCCCGGTAGGATTCGAACCTACAACCCTCGGTTCCGAAGACCGATGCGCTATCCAGTTGCGCCACGGGCGCGTGCGTTGTTCCCGCAAGCCGAAATTGTACCGGCTGACTAGCCCAGTACAACCGGCTGAATGCTATCTGGGAGCGAGTTGCGCGTGCGGACCCGCCCAAGTCAGTTTGCGGTCCGCAAGCGTAGAAACGGATGATGGCTGCCGGCTCAGCGGTTGACGAGACGGGCGAGGAACTCCTTTTGACAGCGGGTGAACTGGGCCAAGGCGGCCGCGCTGGGCAAACACTCCTGAATCGACTTGGGACGGTCGACCCAGCGATGGTCGGCGGCCAACGGAATCAAGTCCGTCAAACCTTGGTCGGCCGCCAAGCGGAGCGCGCGAGGCAAGTGTGTGGCGCTCGTCAAGAGTCCCACTCGACGACCCGACCAGTGAGCGTCCAGAGCTGGCTTGAGGGCACGCATCTCCTGGTACGTGTTGAGTCCTGGTGAAGTCGAAATGTCCGACGGGGGAATGCCCAACTGCGTCCAGATCTCGACGGTTTCCTGAGCCGGTCCAGGGCGCTGAACGCCTCGGACGGTCTGCGCTTCACCTGTCGTGATCAAGTGCCCGGTGTGACCTTGCAAGTACAACTGGGCCGCGTACAGCACTCGGTCGCCACTCTCGCCGGCTTGCGCTCGCCCAGGTCCGGAGCTGGTGCCGCCACCCAGCACAACAATCACGTCCAGAGGCGGATCCTGCCCAGGACGAAAGCTGGTCATTTGCCCTTCCAAGTAGCGCGTGACCGGATCAACAAATAGCGCCGAACTGCACACGGACAGCACACACCAAATGATACTAGGCAGCCACGCCACGCGCCACTGTCGCTGCCAAAGCGAACGCAGGATCCAGCCAGCGGTCAGTAGCCAAGTGGCGCCCAACGGATAAATCAGACTGGTCAGAGTCTTCTCCAAACTGGTTCGCCCACCCAAACAAAATGCCGCAATGCACAGCATGATGCCCAGCACCGCGGCGGCGACCAACGTTCCCAGCCAACCGCTGGCCCGCGGCAGGCTGCCAGAACTGTCGGTGCGAGGCGTTGATGACGTCATGAAGCTACCTAACTCAAATTCGTCAGCCACCTGCTACGCTGGTTGCGTGTGCGTTCGGCAGGTGCCCAGCTGGGGAATACAACCATCGATTTGATGACGGTGACGAGTACGAGCACCGGCTGCGTCTGGGCACGAGGGCGTTTGTGTGCCCCCTGTACTTCACCGCTATGTCGGTATCGATGAGGGGCTTTTGAAAGTCGCAACCTCGACCGGTGAGAACCGACTTGGACGTTGGCGGCTAACACTGTCCGCCAGCAGTGTCATGCAAGTTGGACCAAGATTCAAGCGAAGACGAGCGATTCAACGAAGACTGGCAGCGCGCGATGGGCCGAACCTGCTGGAAATGATGGTGGTCACAACAGGCGTGAACGTCAGTCAACGTGTGAATACGGTTATCTCCCAAGGTTTTGTCCGGGAGATCATAGGTGCCAGCGTCTACAGGCCCTGAGGCTTGAAAACACCGCCGGTCGCGTTGCCTTGGTGGCGGAAAGGTCGATCGGCGATTACCTTATTTCGATTCTTCAGGACCATTGGTTGGAGGGTCAGTGCGAGTCGCACGGACGTCTAGCGTTTGCTGTCAACGTTTCACAGTCTCAAACAGGCGAGACAGCGCTACACCGAAGCGTTAACCGCTTTAGAAGCGTCTGTTGCGGGGCGCGGGTGAGCAGTCGGTCGCCGGATGCGTGGTCCCAAGAATGATTCGTCTACCTGGCTCGAGCACTGGGAATTTCGGCAGTATGCCTTTACCGACTTGGACAATCGACAGCTGGAAAGCCAAACCAGCCGCGCAGCAACCGACCTACGACGACGCAGCTGAACTTGAGAAAGTCTTGCAGGCGCTGGGCCAGCTGCCGCCGCTGGTCACGAGTTGGGAGGTGGATCGTCTGCGTGATCAGCTAGCCCAAGCTCAGGCCGGTGAAGCTTGGTTGCTGCAGGGCGGAGATTGCGCGGAGTCGTTCGCGGACTGCCAGGCGGATAGCATTGCCAGCAAGCTCAAAGTGCTGCTGCAAATGAGCCTGGTGCTAATCTTCGGTTCGGGGCAGAAAATCGTGCGTTTGGGACGCATCGCCGGCCAGTACGCCAAGCCTCGTAGTCAGAATACGGAGAGCCAATCCGGTCAGACGCTGCCGTCGTATCGAGGTGACTTGATCAACCAGGCGCCATTTTCACTGGCACATCGACGCAACGATCCGCAATTGTTGTTGCGCGGCTACGAGCGTTCGGCACTGACGTTGAACTTTATTCGAGCACTCAGCGAAGGCGGATTCGCGGACTTGCACCACCCGGAAAACTGGGATTTGGATTTTGTGGCGGAAAGCCCCGAGTATGAGCGCTACCACCGGCTAGTCGATGCACTTGGCAGCGCACTGCGATTCGTGGATGCAATTTCTGAGAATCCGATGCCTGAACTCAGACGCGTCGACTTCTTCACCTCCCACGAGGCGTTGCATCTTCCGTACGAGGCCGCGCTGACTCGCGAAAGCGTGCGCGGCACCGGATGGTACAACTTGGGAACGCACCTGCCTTGGATCGGAGAGCGAACACGGGCGATTTCGGGAGCCCATGTGGAATTGTTGCGCGGGGTTCGCAATCCCATCGGTATCAAAGTCGGCCCGGCCGCCGACGCGCAGGAAATCGCCGACTTGGTACAGCTGGTTAATCCAGAAAACGAGCCCGGACGCATCACGTTGATTCACCGTTTGGGGCACGACCGAGTCGAACAGCTGCTGTCCCAGCTGATTGAAGTTGTGCGAGCTCGTGGGCTGAAGGTGTTGTGGGTTTGTGATCCCATGCATGGAAACACCGTCGCGGCCAGCTCGGGGCACAAGACACGCAAGTTCGAGGACGTGTTGGGCGAGTTGCAGGCTGCGTTCACGGTGCACCGCGGTTGCGAATCGCGACTGGGAGGTGTGCACTTGGAATTGACTGGCGAGAACGTGACCGAGTGTCTGGGGGGATCGCGTGGCCTGACAGAAAGTGACCTGGCGACGGCCTACAACACCAACTGTGATCCGCGACTGAACTATGAACAGGCGATGGAGATCGCGTTTTCCATTGCCGATGAGATTTCCGCTGCGTAGATGTATGCGGCGGCGTCTTGCTCGGCCGATCGGTTTTACGAATTGACGGCTGATTGAGTGCGGGCCGCGGTGGCAGCGATGGCTTTCAACATGGCGCCGGCTTTGTTCAGTGTTTCTTGATATTCCGTGGCAGGTACGCTGTCGGCCACGATGCCGGCTCCCGCTTGAATATAGATCTTTTCGTCGGTGAACACGATTGTTCGCAGGGCGATGCAGGTATCCATGTTGCCTGAGTAGTCCAAGTAGCCAACTGCCCCGGCATAGGGACCTCGTCGATAGGGTTCGATTTCATCGATGATTTCCATGGCACGCACTTTAGGCGCCCCGCTGACCGTTCCAGCGGGCAAGCAAGCTTTGAGGGCGTCGACGGCGTTGAGCTCAGGCCGCAATTGGCCTTGGACGTTGGAACTAATGTGCATCACATGGCTATATCGCTCGACGACCATCACGTCGCTCAGTTCAATCGAACCGTATTGAGCAATTCGTCCGACATCGTTGCGTCCTAGATCGACGAGCATGACGTGTTCGGCTCGTTCTTTAGGATCGGCCAACAGTTCTTGAGCCAGTTGCTGGTCTTCCGCCGGTGTCTGACCTCGAGGTCTTGTGCCGGCCAAAGGTCGGACCGTGGTCACGCCATCGATGACACGGCACATGACTTCTGGTGAAGAGCCGACCAAGGTGACTTCGGGGGTGCGGACGAAGAACATAAACGGGCTGGGATTGACTACACGCAACGTGCGATAAACTTCCAGCGGATCGCATAATCGCGGCAGCTCGAGGCGTTGGCTGATGACTACCTGGAAGATGTCACCGGCGCGGATGTACTCACAACATCGCTCCACGGCTGATTCAAATTCGGCTTGCGTGAAGTTGCTGGTGGGTGTCAGTTCGGGAGCATCAGCGGAATCAAAATCGGCGATGTCCAGCGACGTATGTGGACGTTGCAGGCGACTGATGAGTGCGTCCAGTCGCCGCGTACCATGATTGTACGCGTCGGCTGCGGACTCAAATTCATCGCAGTGCACATGGGCGACAACGAACAGCGACTTGGTGACGTGGTCGAAGATCACCAGGTCATCAAAAATGGAGAAATCCAGATCCGGTAACTGACGATCGTCCTCGGGAGCATGCGGTAGATTTTCGACGTAACGGACGACATCGTAACTGGCATATCCGATGGCTCCGCCGGTGAGCGGCGGGAGTTCTGGCAGTCTGGCCACGCGCTTGCCAGCGACCGCCTCCCACAAACTGTCCAGCGGGTCCTCCGCTTTTGTGGCCTGCTGGCCATCATTTTGATGCCTGACAACTTCGTTTCCAAATGCGGTCAACCGCGAGCGTGGACGGACGGCGATAAAACTGTATCTGCCGACCTTCTCACCGCCGATGACACTTTCAAACAAGCAAGCCGCCGACGTGCCGTCATCGACCAATCGAAATGCCGAGACAGGAGTCAGCGAATCGCTCAGCAGTCGTCGATAAACGGGAACTAGCTGGTAGTCTTGGGCTAGTTCCGTAAAACGCTCGAGCGTGGGACAGGGGGACATACAGGATTCAAGCTGTTACGCGAAAAATGAACTGCCCGGCGTCCGCACATGCGAAACATCGCCACGGTCATATCAGACACTGGGTAAACCAGGCACTTGGGAAATTGGGAGTCGATCGACAAGAAACCGTAGAATTGTAACTCAGCGAACAGTTTTTACACGCCGCCCACCTCGTGTTTGTGATCTAGGCGTTGGTGTGCTAGCGAATACAGCACAGCGGGCAGGGATGTGCGAGCGGCCGCAGGTCCGGTATCTCCCCAGTGACAGTGAAACCGATACGAAAACGGACCGAAGTCAGGTGCCAAACCGATGGCGCGGGTGACCATTCCGCAAGAGCCCGTTGGGCCCCTTTCGGCGAGGCTGCCGCCTTGCCACGGAGGTGGACGTAGCGGAAACTATCGTATGGACCGGTAGTTTGACTGAAGGTTCGGTGGCGGCCAGGAACAAGCGATTCGTTAGCGTAGGGGTGGGCAGGCGTGAAGTGCCAACATTGCGAGAAGCCGGCAACATTTCACATTACCGAGCTGACTGGGCCTTCGGGACCGGTGATCTTGCATCTCTGTGAAGAACATGCCCGGATTTATCTGTCGCAAGAGAGCTCGGACGCGCCTAACAACGCGCTGGCGGGCATGTTGGCCAAGCAGCTGAAACTGGAGCAAACCGCTGAGCAGTTAGCTCAACTGGACAAAAAGACCTGCCCAGTATGCGGTATCTCCTTTGCCGAATTTCGGCAAGCAGGACGACTTGGATGCTCCTACGACTACGTGTGTTTTCAGGAGGATCTAGAACCCTTGTTGATGAACATTCACGGTTCCAAGACGCATCGCGGCAAACGTCCCACGCGCAACACAGGTGCACCGGACAAACAACACGAGTTGATCCAGCTGCGGCGGGAGATGCAGGAGGCCATCGCCCAGGAACAATACGAACGAGCTGGCGAACTACGTGACAAGATTCAGAGCATCGAGAACGCGTCGGCCGCGGATTCTGAAGCCGATCCCCCGCCCGAAACTTCCGATGGGTAGACACTGTTTCGAAGAAGACGGGTTGACACTGTTTCGAAGAATTTGAACGTTGAACTCGAACCGTTGAAAATGCGAGCGTGAACTTAGAAGATCTAGCTGGAAAATGTGGTGAGTGGTTGCGAGGTTCGGGGCCGGAATCCGACATCGTAATCAGCAGCCGGATCCGACTGGCTCGCAATCTGGCCGAGTTCCCGTTTGTGCGGCGGGCGAGCGACGACGAGAAGGCGCAGATCGCCGCCACCACGCAGGCCAAGATAGAATCTATCGATTCTTGGAAGAACGTTCTCTATCTGGACTTGGATCGTCTGGATGAAGTGGATTGCCAGTTCTTGGTCGAGCGGCAGTTGATGAGTCGAGAGATGGCCGACTCCAGTGGCGACCGATCGGTGGTCATTGACGTCAACGAACGTTTCAGCGTGATGGTCAACGAAGAAGACCATCTACGAATTCAAGTCATGTGCAGCGGTTTGGATCTGCGTACCGCCTGGGGGCAGATCGAGCGATTGGACGATGACCTGGAACAGAAGCTGAACTATGCCTATCACGACTCGTTGGGCTACCTGACAGCCTGCCCGACGAATGTCGGCACTGGTTTGCGGGTTAGCGTCATGTTGCACCTGCCAGCGCTGGTGATTACTCGCGAAATCGAGAAGGTGTTCCGCAGTCTGCAAAAGATCAACGTCGCCGTGCGAGGGCTATACGGCGAGGGGTCGCAATTCATGGGCGACTTTTACCAGATCAGCAACCAGATTACGCTCGGCCGCTCCGAAGAAGAACTGGTGGACACCGTCAGCGAGGTCGTGCCGCGTATCATCGAGTACGAACGCCGCGCACGCGAATTTCTTGTCAACGAGAGTGAGCAGGACTTGCACGACGATGTGAGTCGAGCGTACGGCATCTTGTGCACGGCCAAGAAGATCAGCAGCGAAGAAACGCTGCATTACTTGTCCAAAGTACGAATGGGCGTCAATCTTGGGCTGATTCGATCGATTGAAATGGAGACGATCAACAAGCTGTTCGTGCATACTCAGCCCGCACACCTTCAAAAATTGCGTGGGCAAGAGCTGTCCGTGGCCGATCGCAACATCGAGCGTGCCGCCTATCTGCAAACGCATTTGGCGCCCAAGGGTGGCGACCATCGCAATTAGTGCGAGTCGCACGGACATATGGCCTGTGTCATTAACGGAATGGTTGCTCATTCCGTCGAAAGCAGACCACGTCAAAAGTAAAAATGCTCTGTGCGTGAGGTCAACGAAAGTCCGTAGCTCGATCTACTTGCTCTGGGTAGGTCGTCAACCGTCGCTTGATTCGTCGAAGTTAAAGGCTTCCGATCCGCGGTTGGGTGGAATGGGTCGTTGCCGGAACCTGGAATTGTCATTCCGGCGACCAACGGCAACCATCGGTCACTGCAAACTGCGTAGAATGGTCGACTTGCAACAATCCTCTTTTTGGTATCAGCGGGGCAGGAATCAGGCGATGAGTGAAGCGAGCGAGGGGCAAGTCGATACGGTAATGGTGGAACAGCGCTTGTTCGAGCCCAGCGAGGACTTCTCTCGCCAGGCGCGGATCAAGAGCATGGAGGACTACCAACAACTCTATGATCGGGCCGCCAGCGATCCAGAAGCGTTTTGGGCGGAGCAAGCTCGAGAGCACTTGCACTGGTTCACTCCATTCACGCAGACACTGCAGTGGGATAACCCGCTGGCTAAGTGGTTCATCGGTGGTACGACCAACGCTTGCTACAACTGTGTCGACGCACACGTCGCAGCCGGTCGAGGCGATCAACTCGCTATCTTGTGGGAAGGAGAACCTGGCGATCAGCGGCAGTTGACCTATCGCCAGTTGCAAGAAGAGGTCAGTCGATTTGCAGGCGCACTGAAGCAACTGGGAACGCAGCCTGGCGACGTGGTTAGCATTTACATGCCGATGACACCGGAGTTGGCCATTGCCATGTTGGCTTGCGCCCGCATTGGTGCCGTCCACTCCGTCATTTTCGCAGGCTTTTCAGCAGAGGCGATTGCTGACCGCAACAACGACGCGGGCGCCAAAATCCAATTGACCAGCGATGGCCTGCATCGCCGCGGCAAGGTATTGCCGCTGAAAGAAACCGTCGATCAAGCGTTGGCCAAGAGCCCGACGGTGGAAAAATGCGTGGTGTTGCGCCGAGTCGGCAATGACGCGCCCATGCAATCCGGACGCGATCATTGGTGGCATGAGTTAGTCGACTCGGTGGAAGCGGACTGTCCGGCTGAGCCGATGGACAGCGAGGCGCCGTTGTTCATCTTGTACACCAGCGGGTCGACCGGAAAGCCCAAGGGAATTCGGCACACGACCGCCGGTTACAACCTATACGCCAAGCGCACGTTCCAATGGGTGTTTGATCATCGTCCCGATGATGTCTATTGGTGTACGGCCGACTGCGGCTGGATTACGGGACACAGCTACATCGTCTACGGACCACTGGCGGCTGGAGCCACGGTTCTGATGTACGAGGGGGCGCCCAACCATCCTGCGGAAGATCGGTTTTGGGAGATCGTTGAAAAATACCGTGTGACGATTCTGTACACGGCGCCCACCGCAATTCGAGCGTTCATCAAGTGGGGTGACGAGCACGTTGACGGGCATGATCTCAGCAGCTTGCGTCTGTTGGGCAGCGTCGGGGAGGGCATCAACCCGGAGGCTTGGATGTGGTACCACACCAAGATTGGCGGAGGCCGCTGTCCGATCGTTGATACATGGTGGCAGACCGAAACGGGAGGCATCATGATGTCGCCGTTGCCGGGAGCGATCGCGACCAAGCCCGGCAGTTGTACCAAGCCGTTGCCGGGAATCCGTCCTCGGATCGTTGGCGAAGACGGCCAAAATGTGCCCCAGGGCCGCGGCGGAATGCTGTGCATCGACCATCCCTGGCCCGGCATGTTGCGTGGAATCTGGGGCGATGAACAACGCTACCAAGAGCAGTATTGGAGCAAGGTCCCCGGCATGTATTTGACTGGGGACAACGCGCGCCAAGACAGCGATGGATACTACTGGATCATGGGACGTATCGACGATGTCATCAACGTATCCGGACATCGTCTGTCGACCATCGAAGTCGAAAGTGCGTTGGTCTCCCATCCAGCGGTGGCCGAAGCGGCGGTCGTTGGCAAGCCCGATGAGATCAAGGGCCAGGCCATCGCCGCTTTTGTGACGCTGCGAACCGATCCGAACGAGGAATTGCGGCAAGGCTTGAAGCTGCATGTAAGGCAAGAAATCGGAGCTCTGGCCCAGCCAGATGACATTCGCTTTACGGCCGCGTTGCCCAAGACGCGGAGTGGCAAGATCATGCGGCGGTTGCTGCGTGATATTGCTTCCGGCAAAGAGCAAACGGGCGACACGTCCACATTGGAGGACTTTTCCGTGCTAGCGAAGTTGCGCGATGACGAGGAATAGCGGCAGCGGAGTAGCTCCGCTGCAAGTCACAGTGTGGAACGAGTTCGTTCACGAGCGTTCCCAACCTGAGGTGCAAGCCATTTATCCCGATGGCATCCACGCTACGCTACGCGCCGGACTGGAAGAATTGCTGGATGAGCCAGCGACGGTTCGCTGCGCCGTCCTCCAAGATCCCGAGCATGGACTGGCAAGTGAAGTGCTCCGTGAAACGGACGTGTTATTGTGGTGGGGACATGCCGCTCACGATCAAGTCAGTGATGAAGTCGTGGAGCGTGTGCAGCGGCGTGTGCTGGAAGGCATGGGCTTGATCGTCTTGCACAGTGGTCACGGATCCAAGATATTTCGGCGCTTAATGGGCACCGAATGCATGCTCCGCTGGCGCGAAGCGGGAGAGCTGGAACGGCTATGGATTACTGCTCCAGGGCATGAAATTGTTCAGGGCATTGAGGGCGATTGCATCGAATTGCCGCAAACCGAAATGTACGGCGAGCACTTTGATATCCCCGAACCTGACGAACTGATCCTACTCAGCTGGTTTGCAGGTGGTGAGGTTTTTCGCAGCGGTTGTACGTTCCGCCGCGGACAGGGGAAGATCTTTTATTTCCGTCCCGGACACGAAACGTATCCCATTTACCATCACCCACAGGTGCGTCGCATTATCGCCAACGCTGTGCGCTGGGCGCGGCCAAAGCCTGGGAACTATCAGTTCGAAGCACGGCACATTCCCAATCCATTGGAGCGGCTGGAATAGTCGCGTTTGACACTGCCGTTCTTTGACACTGTTTAGCACCGTTTAGCAGTTAGCCGTAGGCGTACCTGGCTTGCGAATCTGTACGCCTACGGCTGACTGCTAAACAGGTTTTGCTTGGCCAGGCGCATAAGTCGCGCTGGCGATCAAGCTGTCTCGGAATCGATACTGCGCAACGTCTTGACGAACTGTTCCATCGTTGGCACTCGATCGTCGGGATTCGGTTGCACGCACTGCATGATCATGCCGGCCAGCGTCGGGTTCAGATCGGGCCGCTTGTCCAGGATGTTGCGTGGATTCGACGTGTCATGATTCAAGGCAGCTAGGCCGCTGGTTTCTCCGCCTGGCCACGGGAATTCAAACGTGAGCAGTTGGTAGCAGGAGACGCCAAAGGCAAAGATGTCCAGTCGCTGGTCGGTGGCTCGCCGCCGCACGATCTCTGGTGCCATGTAGAGTGGTGTGCCTGTGCGGTTGCCAGGCCGCATGAACGGTTCCGTGGCCGGCACGGTCAATCCGAAATCGATCAGCTTGATGTGCTTGATGTCGGTGCTGCAAATGAAGTTGCGCGGGCAGATATCGCGGTGGATGTAGCCTTGCTGATGAACGTATTGCAGGGCGTCGGCCATCTGCTTGATCAGCGGCAGACGCCTGTCACCCAGTCGTTCGGTGTCTTCGTTTTGAATGAGTGTATTGAGTCCGGGGCCTTCGATGAATTCCATGATCAAGTACGGTTCTTTATTGACCGTTTGCCCGTACTCGAGCGTCTTGATGATGTTGGGGTGGTCCATCGAGGCGGCAATTTCACCTTCACTGGGCTTGTCCATGCCCTTGAAGCGGCTCTCAAAGAAGCTGAACTTCTCCAGATCGCACAACTTGAGGCCCACGACCCGATCATTTTCACGGTCTCGGGCGGCGTAGAATTTGCTCATGGTGCCGCTGACCGCGGTCCTGAGGCGTTCGAAGCGCACTTCGATGTCAATTTTTCGCGTCGACTTCAGGCCAGAGGCGGATTTCTTACTGTCTCCGCGTTTGCCGCCCAAGCCAAGCTTGTCGAGTAGTCCCATATACCCAGTCTACTTGCCGCAG
>JANQOL010000576.1 GCA_028289675.1 Pirellulaceae bacterium | reverse complement strand
ACAAGCGCAGCTCGGCATGAAGTTGTTTTTCGGCAAGGCAAATTGTTCTGGCTGCCACAGCGGAAGCAACTTTACAGACAATGGCTTTCACAACTTGGGCGTGAGCTTCAACAAGGAGTCGCCCGATCCCGGTCGTCAGGCCATCAGCAACCTGGAGGGCGATACGGGAGCCTTCAAGACACCGTCACTGCGTGACATCGCCCGTACCGCACCCTACATGCACGATGGCAGTTTGGCCACTTTGGAAGAGGTCGTCGAGTACTACGACAAAGGCGCGACTCCTAACGACTACCTGGATGAAGAGATCTACGAATTGAAGCTGAGTGCAGAGAAAAAGGCAGCTCTCGTGGCGTTCCTGAAAGAGGGACTCAGCAGCGATGACTATCCGGAAGTGGAGCCTCCCGAATTGCCAAAGTAAGCGTGGCTAAGACTGGTGCTCGGGGACGCCCCCAATCGTTGATAGCCGACTCGTTAGCCATTGAGTTCTTACCCAAAGCAGTTTAGTTTTGTGGCCCGCTTCGATCGTCGAGCAGTTTCGACAATAACGCAGCCGTTTCATTGGAAACGCAAACTGAATGTCCGTGCGACAAGCACTAACAATTGGAGAATAGATCGTGAAAATCCTTAGCTACGTACGATGGCTGGCTGTTTTGGGACTGATCGTCAGTCCCGTGGGGCCGCTGGCTGCCCAAGAGAAAGACGGCCAGCCCGAGCCTGCGACGGAACAAGCTGACCAAGATGATGCCGCCCAGGAAGACGAAGATGGCGAGGACGGAGACGCAGCTGACGACAAGGATTCTGATGCCGCTGATTCGGCGGAAGAAGCCAAATCAGAGGACGAAGCCGAACCCGGTACGAATGGGACGGTGGTACTCGAAGGACTGAACAACCCGTGCGGCGTGGCCATCCAGCCGGAGACGGGCGAGGTGTTCGTCGCCGATTCAGGAAACTACCAAGTTGTCCGTCTGGTCGATGGCAAGGCGGAGCCGGTGATTACCGATTTTCCGAAAGACGTTTACGGCAAAGGGCCCAAGGTCAATATCGGACCACTGGGGCTACTGTTTTTGGACAAGAACACATTGGTCGTCGGTGGTGGTGGCCTGCCAGATGGTGAGGAATTGCTACGCGTCTACAAGCTGCCTGAGGACGGGAAGGCCATCAAAGCGGATGCCATGCAAGATTCATTCGGCCTGGCTGAAACCGAAGAGATCAAAGGTGAGGGCAATTTCTACGCGCTGGCAGCCACGCCCAATCAACTGTTCGTAACTTGCAATGGCGACGATACCAAAGGCTGGGTGTCGAGTGCGACCATCGATGGTACCAAGGTAACTGACTACAAGCGCTATCTGGCGACCAAGGAAGCGACCGAAGTGGATGCTCCCGTCGGCATTACGGTCAGCTCCGAAGGATATCTAGTGGTCGGTCAAATGGGTGAGATCAATGTGCCCGGCGATAGCCTGCTGACCTTTTACGACATCAACGACGGCGGCAAGATGCTGCTCAATCTCAAGACCGGGCTCCACGACATTTGCGCCGTTGCCTACAGCAAGCGGAATCAAATGTATGTCTTGGACTATGCCTGGGCGGACCCGACGCAAGGCGGCTTGTTTCAAATTCTGGAAGACAATGATAGCGAAACGGGCATGCGAACCAAAAAGATCATGTCACTCGACAAGCCGACGGCCATGGCCTTCGACGCAGACGGCTCGCTATACATCACGGTCCTCGGTGAAGCCGAAGACGCCAACAGCAAGGGTCAGTTGATCCACGTTACCAAAGACGCTGGACTGTAACGGTACCGCGTGCAGCGAATCGGTTTGCCAGCTTTGGGATACTAAACGCTTCGTCTTTTCAGGCGAAGCGTTTTCTATGCGCTAACCCGGGTAAATAGTGCGAGTCGCGCTGACACTTGGACGCAACATCCACGAATCGGTTGCTCAATTCGTCCCGCACTGGCGCCACGAAAATAAGGTTGCTCAAGACGTGGGGGTCGTGGCTGGTGGCTTTTGACCGTAGGCCAAAAAACTGCTATTGGGAGAAGCTCACCTACTGTGGTAGGGTCTAAGGCGGATACAAGCTCTGAGTCTGCTGTTTCCCCAGAAAACCGTGGGCTCAGTCGAGGATCATGCGCTACGACCAGTGCATTTGCTGTTCATGATGTTCACGCCTAGCCAGCCCACTTCGCCAGAAGTCGGTGGCCCGGCGTACCAGCGGCACTGGTTACTGCTCGCGATATCGTGCGTCAGCCGTAATATCAGTGACAGGTGGTTGGTCCCACACAGCACAAAAGCAATCTAGGCATAAGGAGGAGCCTTCATGCGATTGGTACACATGGATGTAGACCGAGATGGGACACACGATCGTTGTCGCTTGGGTCCCTTTTCTGGAAATCTCAATGCGGTGTGTGGCCCTCGGGGCTCGGGCAAGACCACGCTTCTAAATTGGCTGCGAACCATCGCTCAAGAGCGATTCGGCGCGACTTACGCCCATCCGGATCCGGCCTGGAATCGTCACCGACCGCCCATGTCCGGCACGGTTGAATTCCAAAACCAGGGCCGGCAGTTCTGGATTTCCAGCGACCGGAACGGACGTCTCGAGACACGCGGTGCGGTCACCGCCAGCGGTACTGAACTGAGTGCGGGGCAGCGAGACGCATTTATTGGATTGGCGGCCGCCAATGGCGCCAGCGATACTGAGGCGGCTCTGGACGCGCTGGCCCAACGGCTGGGTTTGGCAACGCCGCCACCGGTCGTCGACGATCAAACGGAATTGCGTCGCCGGGAACGCGAGCTGCAATCGCAGCTGGACCATTTGACTAGCAAACATTTGAACCGAGAGGCTCTCCAGTCTCGCGCCCGCGAACTGGAGTCAGAGTTGGCCAGCCTGAGCAGGCAATTCGGCCGCTATTCAAGCCACGAGTTGCCCTACGATCGCGCGCGGTTCGACGAGCGTCTGGCAGTCATCGAACGCGAACTGACCGATGTCTTGCGGCACATCGAGGATCTGGACCGAACCATCGCCGACAAAACTGCCGAGCTGAAGTTGCTGGAAAACGGCTTGGCAACGGTGGACGTTGGAGATTCCTATCGCAGTCAGTTGCAGCAGTTGGATGACCGTTTGAATCGTTGGCGGCAAACGCTGCGAGATCTCAAAACGCACCGGGAATCCATCGAGAGCAGCGCCACGGACGCTCGCCTGGAGCAGCAAATTGGCGATCAGCTATCGATTTCAAAGTCTTCCGATCCACGGATGGCCATCCGGTCGCTGGAAGCTCAAATCCAGAATACCCGACAACAGCTGGATGGCCTGGTAGATCGCTACCCTACGTCAGCTGGTTATGACTATCCAATGGGCATCGATCGACGACCGAACGATTTTGCCTACGGCTCACGTGCAGTGGTTCGCGATGCCTCCGGCCGCACGTATTTGTCGCAACAGCAAACGCCGGTCGCAGTGGACTACGGGATGCTTCCCGAAACCCTCCGCAGCATGCAAAAAGACTTGCATGAGGTGTGTCAACAACTGGCACGCCATGAAGCCACCTCAGCCGCCGAAACCCTCAAGCAACAAACGCTGCAGCTGAAGCGCTGCGAGCAAGAACTGCTTCAGTCAGTGGAAAAGCTGATTGAAGAGCGGGCGGCGTTGCTGCAAAAAATTGCCAATGACTATCACCTGTCGATGGATCAACTGACGTTGGCTTTTGGCCAATGGTGCGACTGCAGCGATCACCCTAATTTGCAGGACTGGTTGCTCAGAGACGAACAGACGCGATCGACAACGACGACTGGTACCGACCCCGAAGCTCGTCAGCGCTTGTTGGCAGACATCGAATCGTTGAAGCGAACTCGGCAGCAAGCCGAATTGCGGGCTGATGACTGCAAACGTCAACTCCAGGAATCGTCGGCGCACTACCGCAGTCTGGTGGCGCGGACCGGCAGCCGAGGTGTCGACAACCAAGACGCTGTACGTCGCGAGTTGGAGCAAATCAACGCGGATTTGGCCGAGCTGGCGACGCGTGAACGCTGTGAAGCCGAGCTGCGAGACATTCGGAACCGGTTATCTGTAGTACCGCCTACGCCACGCCGCGATGCTCCATTTCGCGACCGGGTGCAGCAGCATATCGTATCGTTGATGCCGGCCGGCGCGGCCAGCATTAGCGGTTCGAGATGGGCCACGGGTTCGCGTTGGGACCATCATCCCAATGCGCCCGTCGAAGCGGTTCGGTACGACTTGGTGGACGGAATTGTGCGCGATCATGATTCGGCGCGTGACTATGACAACACCGTGCGGCGCAATGGACAGCTCCATGCAGCCGCGATCGAGGTGCCTTCGTCTATTGTGCGACTCGCGCAACGACTGGCGATTGGCGAGGCCATGGCGGAGCGCGGGCAAGGCATTGTCCTGATGCTGGATCAGAATCTGGACAACTTGCCGGTCGAGATCCAGCAGCACGCTGTTGCCCATCTAGCACGTGTCGCGGACAGAAACCAGCAGATCATTCTGATGACCGGTGACGAGCATGTCGCTGATCTGATTCGCGCTCAGCAGGGTACCGTGGAATATCTCCGCGCCCATCGTGGAGTGCGGAACCATGATGTCAATCGTCAGCTGACAGCACTGGCCAATGACGAAGAAGCCGACAAGTGGTATCGGCCGGTAGTCGATCCATTTCCAACGCGCAGGTCTCGCTCAACGCGCAGTGAATATTATTTGAGCGAGCGGTCATTGATCGAGGATCTTCCATCGATCGAACCTTCCGTGGCCGCCCGTTGCCGCGCTCTCGGTGTTGATCGCATCGGCGACTTGCTAGACGTAGATCCCCATTGGCTAGCAGACAACTTGCGGTTGGACGGGGTCAGTCACGCCAGCACAATCAGCTGGCAAGCCAAAGCTCGGTTGTTGTGCAGCGTTCCGAATCTACGGCCCTTTGATGCACGAGTGCTGGTAGGAGCAGGAGTGCGCACGCCAGCCGAATTGGCTGACATGCATCCCAGCCAGTTGTTGGACCGCGTAGAACAGTTCTTGGCCACCGATACCGGCCGCCGCATTTTGCGTAGCGGTAACAGTTACGAACTCTCGCGAATCACCTCTTGGATTGCGTCCGCCAAAGGCGGCAGCCGCCGCGTCGAAGCGACCAGTTTGCGAGATAGTGTGAGCGGATCCAGCCGTAGCCGCTACGATCGCGACTATAGCTCTTCGCGAGCAAGAACCACCTATCGCGATCGGGATCGCGAAGCGGTCACCCGTCAGCGAAGCGACTATGATCGCGAGCGTTATGAGCGTGATTGGGACGACTATGCTCAACGAAATGGGGAGCGCGACGATTACTATGGCAACGGTCGCAGCTCGCGTTCCAGCCGTAGCTCGTCTTCCAGTCGATCTGGCCGATCTTCGAGTCGTTCCGGCTCGCGCCGCAGCTCGCGAACTTACCCCGTCACCGACCGATATGAAGAGCAACAGCAGCGAACAAGCCGTGAACGATCGGGCCGCGACCGGACGAGCCGTTCCCGTCGTTCCCGTGAGGAACGCGAGGTGAGAGCACCGCGGGTTCACTCGGATTCGGTACGCATCGCGGACAGCACGACACCCGAAGTGTCAGAAACGCGCCTTAAGTTCTATCTCGAGTTGGCCAGTCCCGTGGTGGATGCCCCGTCGATCGGACCGCGAATGGCCGCCCGGCTCGAAGAGCACGGGATCCAGACCGTGGACCAATTGTTGGCGGCCGATGCCGAGTCTCTGGCGGACAAGCTGGACCATCGGCGGGTCGATGCCGACACCATTCGCGCATGGCAAGAGCAGGCTCGACTGGTGTGCCGCATTCCCAATCTCCGTGGCCACGACGCCCAGCTGTTGGTGGCCTGCGAGGTGACTTCGCCCGAAGATCTGGCAGCCTCCGAAGCTGCGACGGTGTTGACCCAAGTGCTGGAGGTTGCTCAGAGTAAGGAAGGGCAGCGCATCCTGCGGGGCAGCAAAGACCCAGACCTGGAAGAGGTCACCGATTGGATCGCTTGGGCCGCGCAGTCACGCACGTTGAATGCGGCTTAGGACACGTTGCTCTATGGTCGCCCAACGGGGCGAACTGGCGGCAAAGCCCTCCTGCGACAGTTCTTCAACGAATCGCGCGGACGTCATGTCCGCGCGATTTCTTTACTTTGCGGGAGCGATTAATAGCGGCAGCACCAGCAGGTTGCCGAGCAAGCCGCCTAGCATGGTCACGGCTGCCAGTGATCCAAAAACCACCGTTGGTACAAAGGCACTCAGGCACAGGCTGACAAAACCGGCTACCAATGCGATGGTCGCGATCAATGCCGCCAACCCCACGTTCTCGTGCGCCGATCGCAAGGCTTTACGCGGAGTCGCATGGTCGGCGATTCGCCGCCGGTAGTGAACAAGGTAATGAATCGAACTGTCGACCGATAATCCGAGAGAAACCGCGGCAATCATGGCGACGCCCAAATTGGCCGCCGCACCTGACCAACCGATGCTGCCCAGTACTAGCAGAATCGGCAGCGTGTTGGTTACCAGCGTGGCGAATCCAAACCAGCCAGAGCCCGTGGCCAGCGTGGCGACCACATAGATGCCGCCGATCGCTAGCAAGAAACAAATCCACTGATCGCGCAGCACGTTGGACACTAGTTTTCCCAGCATGACATGGTAGCCTGCGATTTCCGCCGGCTCGGGCGCCGACTGGAAGAGCTCTGTCCAGGCTGGACGATCAGTGAAAGCGGCAACTTCGTCTTGGACGGCTGCAATCAACCGGTCTTTAGCCTCGGCCGTCACTTGCTCTCTGCTACGCAGCATGACTCTCAGCCAACGCAATTGGTTTTGGTCTTGGGCCCTGGTTAGCAATGCACCGGTGAATTCAGGCATCGTGGCCCGCATCATGGTCAGACGCACGCCGACCGGCAGACCGCTGAGCAGGCGGTCCGCATCGACGGCTTTGAGCGCGTCAGCGATACTCAGTACCTTGGTCAATTGGATCACTTCCCCTTGATGTTCGATTTGGATCGTTCGCAGTCGGTTTTCCAATGCAACGACCTGTTCCAGGTAGTTGCCGCTCAATTCTGGTGGGGCGGGCAACATCAAGTCCCACACGCCTGCCCCGCCCAATTCGCTTTCGATGATGTCCAGTCCTTGAACCAGAGGATGCTGTTCGCCAAAGTTCTTTGTGAAATCCGTCTGCACTTGGATCCGGCTGCTGCCCCAACCGCCCCAGACGAGCAGCAGCAATAGGCTGACGATTCCAAACCAGCGATACCGCAAAACGCGATCCAACAGCTGACGCAGCCCCAGTCTTACGGCCAAATCCAATCTTGGCGTTTTGGGATCCGTGTCGAAGGACCCGATCAACGTTAGGCCAGGCACCAACACGACCAGGGCGACGAATACATTCATCGACCCGATGGCCATCATCAGTCCGAAATCTCGGACGGGGCCCACGCCGGCAGCCATCAGCGCGGAGAATCCGACCGCATCGGTCAGGCAGGCGAAGAAGATGGGGGCCAGCAAGACGGCCAGCGTTTGGCGTAGTGCATCGGCACGGTCGTGGCCTTGACGCCGTAGTTGCTGAAACCTCAGTAGCAAATGCATGCT
The DNA here is from genome assembly GCA_028289675.1 of Pirellulaceae bacterium. Lineage (GTDB taxonomy): Bacteria > Planctomycetota > Planctomycetia > Pirellulales > Pirellulaceae > Aureliella. The sequence goes on along the minus strand of JANQOL010000576.1, from coordinate 7,559 downwards.
GGTCGCGACTCCAATCACAGTGATGATGGCCGTCAGCGTGCTACTGATCATGGTTAGTTCCAACTGCAGTAACACCAACATGGCTCGTGTGATCCACAGCGCCCAGTGCACGATGCACAGCGGCAGCAGCGTCCAACGCAGGGATCGAAAGCAAACCAGCAGCACGGCCGATACCAACAGGGAGGAGACCCACCCCAGGCGCCATCCATCCTGTTCGACCATGCGAAAGCCCTCCGCCACCAACACAGGTTCTCCAGTCACAAAACCACTGGTGGCCGGAGCGGGCAGTTGCTGCTCCATGGTCTGCTGCAATCGGGCCAACGTGTGTTGGTGGCTGGCCGGTCCGCGCTGTTCCGCCCGGTCTTGAGACGTGGAACGCAACAGACACGCCACGGCGACGTACTGACTGTCCGGGCGATGCGTGTAGCCTTCGAAGACGCGAGCTAGCGTCTGAGCCAATCGATCATCGGGATTCAACAGTGCCGGCGTTTTCGAGTTGCTGAAGCTGAAACCCGGCAGCGGCTCACGCAGTTTTTGGAGAATCGTGTGCAACTCCGCCAGGCTGAGGACGGCCTGCACACCATCGGTGGCACGCAAGACTTGGCTGACCTGTTCCAGGCGTTCAAGTCCTACCCCAGACTCATCCCACAGTTCAGGATCGCGGTACACCGCCAGGCAGAGGTCGTTGCCGCCGAAGCGAGTTTGCAAGTTGCGGTAGGAGGCGACCAGCGGATCGCCACCGGGGAACATGCCTTCGACTTGCCAGTTCAGGTCGAGCCGGTGAGACAGAGGCCAACTGGCTAAAGCCAGGCACACGGCGACGAACATCAAGACGCGGTAACGCCGAACCAAGAATCCCGCCAACCACAGCGTCACTTGTACCTCGTCTGATCCATTTGAGCTTGTCCGATCGGTGGCCGCAAAAGATTATACTGGCAGCGTCTATTGGCAAAGCCCCGCCAACCCCCTGAGTATTCATCACGATTTTAGGAGCATTCTCGATGATGCGAGCGACAATTCACTTGGCCATCTGTTTGAGCCTGTGCCTAGCGACTAGCTTGCGCGCCGAACGCTTGACTCCCGAGAAACTTTGGGATTTGGCTCGCATCGGCACGGCCGCAGTTTCTCCGGATGGACGGCAAGTAGCCTACTTGGTCAGTCGCTATGATCTGGCCGAGAACCACTCCACGGTCAGCTTGATGCTTCAGGATTTGCCTTCTGACTTGGACGCTATCGAAGGCAAGGCGATCGCCTTTGAGACGCGCCTTAGCGTCTCGGCGGCGCGGGCGATTTTGGAAGACGTTAAGGGACTCGGCGGCTTGAACTGGCTGAATCACTCCAGCGGAGCCAAGTTAGTCTACGTGGCACCGACGGATGGAGAGGACGGTAAGCCCCAAGCTTGGATGTTGGACCCAGCTGGCGGTGAGCCACGGCAGTTGACGGACATACCGGAAGGAATTGGCAACTTGAAGGCCTCTCCAGCCGGCAATGCCATCGCTTTTACCGTCGATGTCACCATGGATGAAACGGTTAATGAGATCTACGAAGATCTGCCGAAAGCTGATGCACGCATCATCGATTCGCTCTTGTATCGGCACTGGAACGCCTGGCACGATTTTGCGTACAGCCACGTGCACGTCGTCACCCTGGATGATCAAGGACAAGCTGGCGAGCCGTTGGATTTGATGCGGTCTCTCAAAGCCGATTGTCCGGTGCCTCCCTTTGGTGGAGCCGAGCAGTTCGAATTCTCGCCCGACGGCATGGAATTGGCCCTGACCTTGAAGCTGGTCAATAATCCGGCCGAGAGCACGGATACAGGCGTGTATTTGGTACCGCTCAGTGGCGGGCAGATGCAAAACATTACACCGGGAATGCCCGGCTACGATATGGAGCCGCGTTATTCGCCAGACGGGCGATATATTGCGTTCCATTCCATGGAACGGGCCAGTTTTGAATCCGATCGCAATCGCATCATGATCTACGACCGAGCCGGCGGGGCGCTGCGGGAGGTGACCAGCGGGTTAGATCAAACTGCGCACCACGCCACGTGGAGCGAAGACAGCCAACGGTTGTTCTTCTACAGCGAGACGCGTGGAACGACTCAGGTCTACGAAATTGACGTGGAATCGGCAGCCTTGCGCCAGGTGTCGGATGGGCGCTTCGACTTTTCTCTGGTGGCGGCTATCCCCAACTCGAATTGGCTGTTGGTGCGACAACAAAGCATGCTGCGCCCGACGGAATTGGCCTTAGTGGACACGACGGCTGCCCAGGTGGTCACCATTACCGATGTCAATGGTGAGTTGTATCAGGACCTGGAACTGCCGCGGATCGAAGAGCGATTCTTCGCCGCCACAGATGGTAAGCAAATTCATAACTGGGTGATTTTGCCCCCGGACTACGATCCGGAATCGGATCGGCAATGGCCCATGCTGACATATTGCCAAGGCGGTCCGCAGGGGCAAATCGGGCAGTGGTTTTCCTACCGCTGGAATTTTCACATGATGGCCGCTCAGGGCTACGTCGTACTGGCAGTCAATCGCCGGGGTCTACCCGGTTTCGGCCGTGCTTGGAATGATCAGATCAGTGGCGATTGGGGCGGGCAAGCCATGCAAGATATCTTGGCTGCCACGGATGGAATGCTCGCCGATCCCAAGATCGATCGCGAGCGTGTCGCGGCTATCGGCGCCAGTTTTGGTGGCTACACGGTGTACTGGCTGATGGGCAATGCCGAAAACCGATTTTGTTCGATGATTGCCCATTGCGGTGTGTTCAATTTGGAGTCCATGTACGGCTCGACCGAAGAGCTGTTTTTTGTGAATTGGGATATGGGCGGACCCTACTGGAAGAGTGAACAAGTGGCTGCCGACTACGCCAGATTCTCACCGCACAAGTACGCCGGCAACTGGAAAACACCCCTGCTGGTCATCCACGGCGAGAAAGACTTTCGCGTACCGGTAACCCAGGGGATGGAAGCCTTCACAGCAGCGCAAACCCAAGGCGTGCCGAGCCGGTTCCTGTACTTCCCGGAAGAAGGGCACTGGGTGCTGTCCCCTCAAAACGGACTGTTGTGGGGCCGCGTCTTCTTTGACTGGTTGGACCGCTACTGCAAGCCCGAGCAACCGGCCTCGCCGTGAGACGGTTGTTCGCTTTTCCCAACGTAGACCCGGCCGAAAACAGGATGCAACTCCTACCAGGCGGAGAATTCGCGCGGTGCGTCCCGGCAGGTGATCGTGGGGCAACAGGCCACGAGCGGGATGCGATACAATGTGGCCAGCGCTCCGGTCGGCTGGTCGGGGCCGCCACCATCTGTTCATCGTGCCCGTAGTTTTCAGAGTCCCGTTTCCGTGAGTCGCGAACAACCCAGCAAATCGAAGCGTGTCCAAGACTACTTGAGGGCCAATCCACAGTCTCGGAATCGAGACGTCGTCGAAGCTTTGAAGGAGTTTGGCGTAACGGCCGCAGATGTCTCGAATGCCAAAGCTCAGCTGAAGAAAAAGTACACGCGACGACGTTCGCGCGCGGCGGCCGTGGTGGCTGCCTCGGTGACCAATGGCGCGGCTCCGACCGACGAAGCCAACGCGTCGATCTCGATTACAGAAATCGAAGCGGCGATCGATTACGTGCAAGCCGTTGGGGGAATCACCCGAGCTCAGCAGTTGTTGGCCATCATTCAAACGATTCAGGAGATGTGATTTCCGCTCGCGCGGAAATAGTGACCGGTGGCATAATGGACACCGGGCCGCCATTTCGAAAGAATGATCAGCCTTCGCAGGCCGCAGAATCATCCCTCCACGCAACCCGGCTTACCGTTGGAATTCTCATGACAAAAACACTGAATGTCGCCATGGTCGGTCTCGGATTTGGCGCCGAGTTCATTCCCATTTACCAGGCTCACCCGCAAACTAATGTCGTGGCCATTGCACGCCGTGATGAGGCGGCACTCAACGCGTGCGGTGACCAGTTTGGCATCGGACGGCGGTACACCAATTTTGATGACGTGCTGCGGGATGACCAAGTTGACTGCGTGCACATCAACAGCCCCATCAACGATCACGCTTGGATGTCGTTGCAAGCTCTCGATGCTGGCAAACACGTGATGTGTACGGTGCCCATGGCTACGACCATCGAGGAGTGCGAACAGATTGTCGACAAAGTCAAGTCGACGGGACTCAAGTACATGATGGCGGAAACCGTGGTCTACAGCCGCGAGTTTCTGTACATCAAGCAGCTGTATGAAAGCGGCGAGTTGGGCAAAATTCAGCATCTGGCGGCCTCGCATCCGCAAGACATGGATGGGTGGCCCGAGTACTGGCAGAAGATGATTCCCATGCACTATGCGACGCACGTCGTCAGCCCGTGCTTGGGACTGGTCAATGGTTTGGCAGAATACGTCAGTTGTTTTGGATCAGGTACGGTACGCGACGATATCGCCAAACAGTCTGGGAATTCGTTCGCTGTCGAGACTTGTCACATCAAGATTAAGGACTCGGACCTAACCGCGCACATCTGGCGGTTCCTCTACGACGTCGCTCGGCAGTATCGCGAGAGCTTTGATGTCTACGGGACCAAGAAGAGCTTCGAATGGACGTTGGTGGAGAACAAACCGCACGTCATCCATACCGCCAAACGGCCGGAGCCGGAAATACCCGAATTGGTGGAGGTGCCAGACTTCGCGCATCTATTGCCGCCAGAGATTCAGCGATTTACGCTGCCGCAAGAAATTCACGACGCGGAACATTTGTCCTTTGTGCAAGGTGGTGGGCATGGCGGTTCCCATCCCCACCTGGTGCACGAGTTCACGCAAGCTCTGTTGGAAGATCGTGATCCATGGCCCAACGCGGTGACCAGCGCTAACTGGACTTGCGTGGGCATTTGCGCTCACCAATCAGCGCAGCAGGGTGGGCAGATTGTCCCCTTGCCCGAGTTTGCGCTCGGGTAGGCTCGTTGTGGCGTCAGAGAACGTTGAACAGTCACGTGGGCTGATATTACGTGGCATCCCTGAAATGGACGCTGGAAAGTCCATTCGCATGCGTAAAAGGCATCAGGGATGGACGTGGTCGAGGATCAAACTGGGGGCAGGCCGATCATGAGGACTATGGCTCGCGTAGCATAGACGTACCACGCCTGTTGGATCAATCAGCACGTCGCCACCTCCCTGCCGCCAATCGCGCCCAGGCTGCGGTATGCGATGCCCCTGCCACAGTAGCTTTAGATAGTTCCAGACTGAGACCGGACCATACATGGTCCACCAGCTAAAACGCTCCAGGCCGTAAGCGCGGTACTGTTCTCGTTTTGGATCGAGACACAGAGTCCAGGGAACTCGGGTCTGCTGCAGGTAGGCGTTGGCCATGTTGTCGTTGTCAAAGGTCACGACAACGACTTGTACATCCCTTTGTTCGAATTCTCTTTGGTGCTGACGCAACTGCGTCAGATGCTCGCGGCAAGGTAGTCAACCTAGATGGCGATGGAATACCAGCAGCAGCCAACTCCCATTAAAGTCGCTCAGGCGGACGGTCCGGCCGGTCACGTCCGCAAGTTCAAAGTCAACGGCCGGATGCCCGACCCTGTGGCGCAGTGATGGCACGAAGTTCGAATCCTACATCGGTTGGGATTGGATCAATGCTCTCTCAGCTAGAATTCATAAACCGCCAGCTATGCTGGTGCGAACCAATAAGTCTCTGCCGCTGGCGGGTGTTTTTGTGAACTCGTATCAGTGATGCGGGTGTCCATGTAAGCTGCAGAACCAGAGAGTTTTCGAGTACGAGTTGGAGCACCGGCTGCGCCTGAGCACGAGTACGACTGGCGTTTTCCTTCGGTCTCTTTTAGTGCAAGTCGCAAGGACAGATGGCCGGCGTCATCAGCGCTGGTGGTTGCCCGTTTTGTTGAACACAGCAGGCTGCATCAAAAGTAAAAGCGCTCGAGGGGCCTTCCTCAAACCGCCGCGATGCCGGTGGCATTGACTTTCGGCTCTGGCCGAGCGGCCCGTTTAGCTTCGAGCGTTGTCGCGTACTTGTTGCTCCTCTCGTGCCAACTCACCCTCCACCTTCGTGACTCGACACGCGTGTTTCTATTTGGCGACTTGGTTCCAAGGCATTTTGGCTATCAGCATGCCCATGGCGCACGTGTCAGTGATGCCGGCGAACATTAGGCCTGCACCGACGAAGGCGGAAATGCCCGCAAAGTACGGGTGGACCGTCAATGCCAGTACGGCGCCGAACAAGACGATACATCCAGCCGCAATACGGACTTGCCGCTCCAAGGACATGACCGCCGCACCACGCTCGACTGGCAAGCCGGCAGCGACCCAGGCGTGGGTGCCCCCTTCGACATTAACGACGTTGTCCAACCCGGCATCGGTCAGCTTGCGGTACGCAATCTGACTGCGATTGCCGCCCTTGCAGATCACGTAGACTTTGCTCTCTCCCGATGATGCTTGCAGAGCGGAAATGGCCGCGTCGTCGAAGCGATCCAAAGGCACGTTGCGCGCCGGGACGGCATGCACCTCACGAAATTCGGCGGGAGTGCGCACATCGATCAACTCGATGTTCGACTGAGTCTGCAGATCAGCTAGCTGTTGCACCGAGACACTGTTGAGCGTTGCCATGTCTGGCTCCTTGGCAAATGAGTCGTTGCCGACGATCGATGGTCGAGCGCGCCACACGGTTGCCGGTTTCGATGTGCTGCGAGGCCACGTACCTGAACAGGAACCGTATGTCCTGTCCGGACACCTGCACACCCAGTGAGCATGCAGGAGTGAGCCAATGCAACTCATGTTCCAAGACGGAGGTGCACAGTTGTCTAAGGACGAGTTTCCTTGAAGTAACGTGGAAACTCGCCGCCGCTTCGTGTTGGTAGCGGATCCGTCCCGGCAGCTCGTACTAGCTTTCGTCGTCGTTGCCCGATGGAGGCTCGGCAGTCGATTCTGCGACAGGTGCATCCTCGATGGCCGATGCCGTTGAAGAGTTGGCTTCTTGGGCTGGAGACTCGGCCGCTGGTTCGACCAGAGGATTTCCTTCTGGGGACACTGCTTCACTGGACGCCTGGGTGGCATCGGGGGGCAGCAGGGCGTCCATGCTGCTGGGGGCCGAACCTTGCTGCAGCAAGGGGAAGTCCTCTTCCATGGCAGCCGTTCCGCGATTGACCAAATCTTCCAGAGCCTCGCGTCGGTAGGAGACTTCGGACTCTTGGAACGTGCGGAACCCGGTGCCCGCAGGAATCAGGTGGCCCAGAATGACGTTCTCCTTCAGACCCACCAACTTGTCGACCTTACCCGCCAGGGCAGCTTCGGTGAGTACCTTAGTGGTTTCTTGGAAGCTGGCTGCCGAGATAAAGCTGCTGCTTTGAACGGAAGCCTTGGTGATGCCCAGCAACTGAGTGCTGGCCGTCGCCGGCTTCGGTCGCTTACCCTTGGCCGGGTTGCCACCGAGACCTTCAATTTGCAAATTGGTTTGCTCCAAAGCTTCCTTGGGTACCAGCGTACCAACCGAGTAATCGCTGTCGCCGGCATCGGTGATCTTCAGGCAATTGGAAATCTCTTCATTGACGCGTCGGAATTCGAA
>JANQOL010000568.1 GCA_028289675.1 Pirellulaceae bacterium | reverse complement strand
TTCGACAACCGCGTCGATGTTCTCATAGCCGGTAACGTTCATCACGACATTCTGAGGAAAGTAGCCGGGTGGGGGCGTCAAACCCTTTAAGAGTGCCTTGATAAACGACTCGCGATCAAGATCCGTACTAAGCGCGTAGTTGGTTTCTTTTTGATGGCCCAATGTGTCGGTCGTTTCGCTGCCCATGTTCTTTCCACAGGCGCTGCCGGCGCCATGGCCGGGATAGACGATGATATCGTCGGCGAGCGGCATGATCTTGTCGCGCAGCGAATCAAACATCATCGACGCCAGCTTCTCCTGCGTCAGCTCCGCAACGACCTTCTGCGCCAAGTCAGGACGCCCGACGTCGCCGATGAAAAGCGTGTCGCCGGTGAACAGTGATGTTTCTTTGCCGGTCTCGTCAATCAGCAGCAAACAACTGCTTTCAGGCGTGTGTCCAGGTGTGTGGATCAGCCGAATTTTTGACTTTCCTAGTGGAAACTCCTGCCCATCTTCGGCGATGGTCGCTTCAAACCCCGTCTCCATCGTCGTTGGCCCAAATACGATCGGCGCCCCGGTCTTCTCGCTGAGATCGACGTGGCCTGAAACGAAGTCCGCATGGAAGTGCGTTTCAAAGACGTACTTGATCTTCGCACCCCGCGACTCCGCCAACTCGATATAAGGCTGGACCTCGCGCAATGGGTCGATGATCGCAGCCTCGCCATCGCTCTCGATGTAGTAGGCACCATGTGCCAGACAGCCTGTGTAAATCTGTTCGACGTTGGTAGCCATGGCTGGCTCCTTGAATGGTTGGTGTCGATATGAAATAGGTGTAATTCGTTACTTGGGCAACAAGATGTAGGAGTACCCGTCAGTTTGAAGATTGACGAGCGACGTGAGGGCCGACACGGCAACCTTCACGTTCTTCTCGGCATGATCCGGGTGTTCTCCTTTGCCGATCAGTGATTGTCCGCAGACAAAAATCGTTACCCCTGCCTCCCGGAGCTTCTGGATGCAATCGGCGTTCGGATTGCCATCGCACTTAAAGCGTCTGGTGTAAACATCCTGCTTGAGGCAAATCAAAGTTGCGTCGCCGTGAAGCACCACGGCAATCGAGACTTTGGCTGGCTTGGTTCCCGCTCCGGCGTAGATGTTGACAAAGCGAGCCACCTTTTCGAGTCCAGGATTCAATTTCGTAGGGTCGCCACCCTTGATTAGGTCGACGACTATGCGGCTGCCTTCGCGCGGCTGTTGCGCAGCCTTTGGCAACCGCACGACCTTTCCGAGTCCGTTGATCCGCGGGTGCGTGTAAGTCAGTTCGGTTGGTTTCGTATCGTCGGCGACGGCCACGGGTGAAAAGAGCAGCAGGGATGCCGCCAGCGTGACTGGTTTCATTAGCATGGTTTCAATTCCTCTATGGGAAATCACTGCTTGATCAAGCGAGCAGGACGGACTTTGAAATGACGAACACTGCCACGAGCACAACCCCAACCGCAAACACTTTCTGCAGGGTTGGCCCTGGCAGTCGTTTTGATACCAGCCCGCCAACCCACATGCCAGCGAATCCGCCGACCAAGAACTGAATCGCCGTGGCCCACGACAATTCATTCCCGGCCGCAACAAATGAGGTCACGCCGCTAATACTGATCAAGGCGATCACGAGCAGTGACGTGGCAACAGCCTGGTGAATCTTCATCCTGCTAAACAACACCAATGCCGGGACAATCACAAATCCTCCGCCGACACCAAACATGCCCGACAGAAAACCGGTTGCCAGCCCAACAACGACCAGCAACATGGCGCACTTGGAGGTCAGTCGCAGATCGCCATCTTCGTCGCGCTGGCATGTTGGACGGTCGCAGGTTTCGGAGCCTGAATTGGCAGTCATCTCGGACACTTGGTGAGTTTTCATCCACATTTGCCAAGCGACGACGAACATTAACAGACCGAACAGCAAGAGCAGGTGGCTCTCCGAAATCATCTCGGAAGCGTAGTTTCCGATGGGAGCACCGATCATGCCGGCAACTGCAAACAGCACTCCCGTTCTTAGTTCAACTTCGCCGCGAAACAATCGAGGTGCTACTCCGAAAAGCGCCGTGCCCCCTACGGATGAAAGGGAAACTCCAACGGCTTCGCGCGGGGCGATCGACATGCCATAGACCAACAGAGGCACAGCGAAGACCCCTCCGCCTCCACCGGTCAGTCCAAGGGCGAATCCAACGACGCTTCCGAAGATGATCGCTAGGCCGAGCATGCTCCATCCTCGCACTGATTCCATGGCATCTTGGCAAGTACCATTCCCATGCCGCACGTGTCTGTGATTCCGGCAAACGTCAAGCCAGCACCAATGAATGCGGGGATGCCGGCCAAGAGCGCATTGCCAGTCACAATGGCCGCGACGGAGCCGATCAGCGTGATCAAGCCCGCACAAATCCGAACCTGCCGTTCCAGAGACATTGCTTTCTTACCG
>JANQOL010000549.1 GCA_028289675.1 Pirellulaceae bacterium | reverse complement strand
ATCGAAGAGGTTGAAGTCGATCTTCTTTTCTTTGCCCGGCGGCACGACCACTGCCACAACCAACACCGAGGCCAGAATCGACGAGATGACGCCGCCAACAACCCAGTGCATGAAGCTCGAACCGGCGGCCGCGGGAGCCATCGCCATGCCGGTTGCGCCGGCAATGATGGAATCGACCGAAATGTGCGTGCGGCCGAGAGCATCGCCCAGGTACTGTTCCATCTCCATTTGACTGGAGAGCGTGGCGCGCAACTCTTCGGAACGGCCGATGCCCTGACGCAACTGGTGGATCTCTTCCAGCGTCAGTTCTTCCGGCGCTTTGTTCTGAACAAGTTCGAGCAGTTCCTGATCATTCATGCGAGTTATTCCGCAACTTTCCGTCCAGGCAGTGTTTCAAGGCCTGCCGGGCACGGAACATTAATAGCTTGATCGCTCCTTCGCTGCGGCGGAGCTTTTCGCCGATCTCCGCCAGACGCAGCTTGGCGGTGTACCGCAACTGCAGCGCCTGTTTCGCACTTTCGCCCAGCGACTCCATGCAGAGCGGAAGATGCCCCAGGACATCTTCGTACGTTGCTTCCTCGTCCTCGGGGAGCATCGACTCCAATTCGAGGCACAGTTCCGTCCATGCCACTTCCTTACGACGTTTGATTTTTCGGGTGTGCTCGCGAAGCAGGTTGCGAGCAATTCCAATCAACCAGGGACGTATCGCGTTTGAATTGTCGAAGCGATCCCAGCCGGTATAGCAACGGAGGAAAACTTCCTGTGTAAGGTCGTCGGCATCCGTAGGCTGAATGAGGCGCGCTCTTAGATAACCGTACACAGCACCTTGGTGCTGCTTCACGATTTCTTCAAACGCAGCTCGATCGCCCCGTTGAGCTTTTTGGATGAGGGCTTGTTCTTGCACCGCAGTCGTCATCCTCCGCCCGGCACGCGATGTTGGTCACTCCAACACTCGCAGGTGCTTCGTGGCACGTGGACTTGCCATGTTATTGACGGGCAATCGTCCAATCAAACGCGCCGACAAGTTGCACCAGCGATGGTGTCCGTGACGTAGGAATCAATTTGTGCATTCCCATTGCCACTCACTGGTAATTGTCGGCCCCGGCAGGATGGTTACAGGGCTGGGGGTAGGCAGTGGCAGTGTCCGCCGGCATTTGCTGCCACGGCAGGGCTCATGTGGTCAGCGGCAACTCCGACCGAACGAAGTCCGAGTATAGATCAACTGCGACTTGCGCATCGTCGCTGGCCGGTATCCAGGCAGCTCGGATTCTTGCTCGCAGGATCACACCTTTCTCCAGTTCGTGCTCAAACAACTCGTGCTCCAATCGGAAGCCACCTTCTTCAGGATACACTCGCGTCCGGTGACGATCATCAGGATGCACCATTTGCACAAAGCTTGATTCCCCGGCACCGCGAATCAAGAGGCAATCGGCGGCCGCCTCCGCGGAGTCGCTCAGCGACAAAGCTTCCCAATCAACCACGTCGCTGTTGTCAGCTGGCGCTGTGGACTGCAGCAGTTGCTGGCCGGAAACGCTGGAAAACACAACCTGCCTGGGATTGGTTCCCAGCAGATCGGTCTGGGCCGAAAGTAGCAAATCCGCCCCGAAAACCTGGGGA
>JANQOL010000538.1 GCA_028289675.1 Pirellulaceae bacterium | reverse complement strand
GACATCTTGCCGACCGCTGCCAGCCAGACGGCTGATGGCACGCACCGTCATGGGGTGATCGCAGGCAATTTGGCATGACAGCCGAACTCCGGTGAGCTGCCTTGCCGACAAGCACTCGGCCTCCGCCTTGGTCTGCCGACTGGGTTCCCCATCGACGAACTCCACGCGACAGGTGGTGCATTTGGCGACGCCGCCACAGGCGTGCAATTGATCTATCTGGGCATCCTCTTCCAAAGCGAGAACCAGTCGTTTGCCGGCTTCAATTTCAAACTCTCCTACGCCTTCCACGGTCAATTTGGACATTCCCTGACTCCTTCTTGCGGTACAAGTTCCAACTGAGCACTCTTGCTTTTGGTATGGCCTGTGTTCGACAACCAGCGCTACCACCATCATTGGCGACGCAGGCCATGTGTATCAACGACTCGCACTAGCGTACGCTAACGCGGAAGCTTGAACAGGGTATAATCTCCGGCGATTGCCGCTCGGAGCAACACACACTTCGTCCAGTTTCCGACGTGAAAGTTGGGTCAGCTGTCGATCTTCCTGGCCTGAGCTTCGCTTGATGCCGCAGTCGGCACCTAATTTGGCGCCTGAATGCTGCCGACGCGGCAAGCCGGCTTTTGCAGAGCATCATTGAATCTTTACTTGCCGGCTTCGGCCAGTCCCGCATTCGCAGACAACAGATATCGCATGTCCGGAAATACTATTGGACGCAACTTTTCGGTCACAACATTCGGTGAAAGTCACGGACCGGCCCTGGGCTGCATCGTCGACGGATGCCCTTCCGGGTTGACGCTCGGCGAATCCGACATTCAGGTCGATTTGGACCGCAGACGCCCGGGCCAGTCCAAATTCACCACCCAGCGCAAAGAGGCTGACCAAGTCCGCATTCTGTCCGGCGTATTCGAAGGCCGCACCACGGGTACGCCGATTGGTCTGGTCATCGAGAATACGGACCAGCGGTCGAAGGACTACAGCAAAATCAAGGACTCTTACCGTCCCGCACACGCCGATCTGACCTACGACCGCAAATACGGTTTTCGCGACTACCGTGGTGGTGGACGCGCCTCGGCCCGAGAGACGGCCATGCGTGTTGCGGCCGGAGCCATTGCCAAGAAATATCTGCGCGAACGTTATCAGGTTCAAGTGTGTGGCTATTTATCGCAGCTGGGACCGCTGCGGGCCAGCCAAGTGCACTGGGACTCCGTAGAAACCAATCCTTTTTTCTGTCCCGATCCTGAATTGGTACCCCGCCTAGAACAGTTCATGAGTGACCTGAGCAAAGCCGGTGACTCGATCGGGGCAAAGCTGACTGTGGTCGCCCGCGGCGTTCCAGCAGGATGGGGCGAGCCCGTCTTCGATAAACTCGATGCCGAAATCGCGCACGCCTTGATGAGCATCAACGCAGTGCGAGCCATCGAGCTGGGCGATGGAGTCAACGTGGTCGAGCAACGAGGCACAGAACATCGGGACGAAATGACCACGGCCGGGTTTTCTTCCAACTCCGCCGGCGGAACGCTAGGAGGCATTAGCAGTGGGCAAGACATCGTGGCCCATCTGTCTCTCAAACCCACCAGCAGCTTGAGGCTGCCTGGCAAGAGCATCGACCGCGCGGGCAACGAGGTGGAAGTCGTGACCACCGGGAGACACGACCCGTGCGTCGGGATCCGCGCGGTGCCGATAGCGGAAGCCATGCTAGCAATCGTGCTGCTAGACCACGCTTTACGTCAACGAGCCCAGAACGCAGACGTAATCGCCAATGACCAGTCGGTCGAGACGTAGTTCCGTGGCGCGTTTAGCAGCAATACCGTTGAAATTTCAATAAATCACGACTCCTGCTAGGGTTGCGTTTCTTCACAAACCAGCCCAAGGCAAGGAGCCGTGACATGATC
>JANQOL010000529.1 GCA_028289675.1 Pirellulaceae bacterium | reverse complement strand
CGGAAAGTCCTCCGTCAAGCACTGGCCATCCAGGCCGTACAGCGGGTGCACGTAATTGGCGCGCGGCCACTTGCCCTGTTGGTCGCGCAGTCCGCGCTGATACACCAACACCGGTTGATCCGCTTCCCAGATACGTACTTGATCCGACGAGGAATCCACGCGAAAAGTGGCCACCGAGTCGGCCTGCCATGCGTCCTGAGTTTCTTCTTCAGCACGGGCTGGAAACGCTTGCCCAACGACTAGCCCACTGCCAACCAGCAGCCAGAGGATTTTGTGCACGGCATGCAATTCCAAAAGTGGGAACAATCCAGTTTCAATACCCAGTGGCCAAGCTGACAGCGCGCTCGCTGGCGACTCGGGCGCTCGGCGGGTATGGTACACCGGTACCACACACCAAGAAAGCCACCGATGTCCGTTCCAATAGTGCCAGCCGAGACCCAATCCTTGGAGCAACAACGTGCCTGAGCAATTGATCTCTTCCGGATCTCCTTGGGAATCCGAGGTCGGCTACTCGCGAGCCACACGGGTCGGCAGGCACGTGTTTGTAGCGGGCACTACGGCCACCGACGAGCAAGGCGTCGTGGTCGGCGTGGGCGACGCGGCGAAGCAAACCGAATTTATACTACAGCGGATCCAACAAGCCCTGCAGGCAGCGGGCGCGACTCTGCAGGATGTCGTGCGGACACGGATGTTCGTGACCGACATCCAGCAATGGCAAACGATCGGCAACGTCCACGGGCAAGTATTTGGGGAGATCCGCCCGGCAGCAACCATGGTCGAGGTCCGACGACTCATCGACCCCGATCACCTAATCGAAATCGAAGTCGACGCCATCATCGCCGATTCATAGATGCCCGCGTCAATGCTGGTGCTGGGGTCAAGTCTTCAATGGACGATTAGGTGATCACCGGGCCGGATCAGATACTGGCTCGGCCGATTCAAGACGTGCCGCAACGGCACACGCGATGTGGGCGCATTTCGACGCACAATCGTCAGGTGCAGCGCCGGCAGTACGCCCCCCGGTTGGATCCCGCCGGCAGCCGCAATGGCCTGTAAAGCATCGAGGGGCTGATGCCGGGGCAGTAGATGCCTTCCACCTGCCAAACGCCCGCCCGTCGTGAAATAGGCCGGACGCGGGGCCTGTAGCTGAACCACCGAGCTATCCGGCAGCCTGCCTGACTCGCCGGTGCGCGGTTTAAGCGCGCGCACCGATGCATCGCGATCAAACGATTCTGCGGCAGCCACAGCGCCTAACAACGTAGCTTGGTCAGCGGACAGCTGCACAGTCTCTGCCCGGCTGGCGCCACCAAGTTGATCGTGAAGAACATGCACTTGCACGCGACGACGTTGCATCAGAGTCAACATCACTTGATTGGGTCGCCGCAGAATCTCAGCATTGGTGTATGCCCGGTCGACGGCCTGCTTGGCTTCGACCACAGTCAACCCAGTGACATTTAGGGGTTCGAGCGAAGGCAGATGCAAACAACCATCACGTTGAACTTGAATCGGATAACCTATGGCAGGCTGAAGATCTTGACGCTCGCCAGGGAATACAACGGGCGCATCGCCAAATTTGCCGATCACGCCATGGACAACGATGGCCAAAACGTCGCCGGGCCCCAAACGATGAGGGCGAACGTCAGCGGCGATGATCCGTTCGTTTCGCCCGAAGCCGCTTAGACAAACCAGCGGGCAGACGAGAACGCACAACCAGAGACGACTATGTTGCTTAGTGGATGGCATGATTGGTTCCTTGGAATGAGTGCCAACCACACCGGCATGCAGCTTGCAACGTCAATGATGGTCCGTGATGCCAAGTCGAAATCAAACGGTCTCGCTGTGCAGCGCCGCGACCAAAACACCCTATTGCGGCAGAGCGTCCAGCGCCTGCCTGAGGCGCCGCAGCACTCGCGATTTGGATTGATACACGCTGGCGATCCGAATGCCAACATTTTCAGCCGCCTCCGCCGCTGATAGCCCCTCCATGGTGGTCAACCAAAAAGCTCGCCAAGTGGTTTCCTCAAACTCGGCCTGCACCTGTGTCAAAACTTGTCGCACCAGCGGCGCGTGGGCGGTTTCTGCGCAGATGGTGGAATCCAGGCTGTCGGCTTGCCGCTGTATCAACTCGAGAGCCGCCGTTCCACCGGTGGCCGCTTGCTGGCGAGATTGGCGGCGGAAGTAATCACGCACTTTGTTGCGTGTGA
>JANQOL010000481.1 GCA_028289675.1 Pirellulaceae bacterium | reverse complement strand
GCACAGCGGAGCTGGTCCGCTGGAGCAAAGAGCACTACTGGCACGCTTTCACGCAGATGGCCGAGTACGAGCCACTGTTGATCGAGCGGGGCGAAGGCGTCTGGTTGTTTGATCGCCAAGGCCGTCAATTGTTGGACGGCGTCAGCAGCATGTGGTGCAACGTCCATGGACACAGGCATCCCAGCATCGATGCGGCCATTCGCGCCCAGTTGGATCAAGTGGCTCACGTCAGTTCGCTGGGTGTCAGCAATCCAACGGCCGTCGAATTATCGCGGCAGCTGGTGGAACGCACGCCAGCCGGACTCGAATGTGTTTTCTTTAGCAGCGACGGCTCCAGTGCCGTCGAAGTGGCGCTGAAGATGGCGTTCCAGTACTGGCGTCAGCGATCGGAACCCGAGCCGGATCGCAATCTGTATATCGCCGTGGGCAACGCGTACCATGGCGACACTTTGGGCAGTGTCAGCGTGGGCGGCGTGTCACGCTTTCACGCCATGTTCGATCCGCTCTTGTTCGACGTCTTGCGTGGGCCGTGTCCCGATACATACCGCTTGCCAGCGGGCGTGTCCGACGACGAGGCATGTCGGCACTACTTGAAACAGTACGCAGAGTTGCTGGAGCGATTCTCCGGGAGGGTAGCGGCGCTGATCGTCGAACCGCTCGTGCAAGGTGCGGCGGGAATGGTCATGCATCCACCAGGATTTCTGCGTGGCCTACGCGAGCTGACGTCGCAACACGGCGTGTTGCTGATTGCCGATGAGATTGCGGTGGGTATGGGCCGAACCGGAAAAATGTGGGCCGCTGAATGGGAAGACGTGCGTCCCGATTTTCTGTGCACTGGCAAAGGACTCAGCGGTGGATACTTGCCAGTGGCGGCCACGCTAACGACGCGCGAGGTCTGGAACGCGTTCTTAGGCGAGTACGCGGAGTCACGTTCTTTTTTTCACGGGCACACGTATGGTGGCAATCCTCTCGGCTGCGCGGCCGCGTTAGCGACGTTGCAACTCTTCGATGAAGAAGACACGTTAGAGAATGTCGAGGCTGCCGGGCAAGTGCTGGAGAAATGCCTCGCTCCACTTCGTCAGCTGCCACAGGTCGGCGATGTGCGCCGCCGTGGTTTGATCGCGGCGGTCGAGTTGGTGGCGGATCGCGAGACCAAGGCCGGGTTTCATTGGGCCGATCGTCGCGGGCATCGCGTGTGTGAGGCCGCCCTGCGCAAAGGCGTCTGGCTTCGGCCCTTGGGTAATGTCATTGTGATCATGCCGCCGCTGTGCGTACGGCCTGAGCACCTTGAGCAATTGGCGGAAGCGGTGCGCTACGGCATCAGTGTGACGAGTATCGACTAGCGGGCCAAGTGAACGGATCGTCCACATTCGATGCAATGGTTTGCAAGCGGCCAAGATCCGGCGACGGCATCAGCGTTCGTGCGATCCCGCCGGCTAGGGCTGGCGATCGGACGGTGAGGGTGCTTCAGCGGGTGGCGGAACGGCTGGACCAGTCGATCTGGACGAACTGGTGTCCGCATTGTCGTCTTCAACTAGATTCTGTGGCTCTTCAGGAGCTTGGTTCGTGATCGGCGACTGGGGCATCGGAACCGCTTGCTTGGATACCTGCTGGAAGTCCGGGCGAGCGCCGATTTGCAACGCTTCCCAAGGTTTGGGACCAAAGTAGCGTTTGTATCGCGCCGGCGCATGCTTTTGATCGTAGACTCCCGCGCGGTAGTTCTCATACCACACCATGGCTTCCTGGCTGGTCGGTTCAATCTTGTAGGCCAACCAGCCAGTCACGTAGCGTGGGCGATTGTATTGCCGTCGATACTCAGTTCGCTGATGGTAGAACGGATGGGGCAATATGTCGGGACGTGGATCGCACGTGTTCTTCAGCGTGGGCCGTTCCGCCGCGCGGGTCACGGACCATCCAGACGTGGCTACCATTGCCGCCAGCAAGAAACTAGTCAGCTTGAACCTGTTAGTCATCGCGAATCCATCCGCTTGTAAGAGCTACTGGTGAGCTACCCCTTCGAGGATCCGTCCTCACGTGACAGGGCATACTGGCAATATCGGCGCAAGCGTTCGAGCGGAACTAGTGCCTGACTGCAAAATGAAGGTCGTGCCGTTTGCAACGCTTCAGAATTGGGCATCCTGCCGGTTATATCGAATTCGAGAGCAAGGTTCGGCAGCGGACGTGCTAAGATGTAGCGGTCGTGTGCATTCTTTTCGTTGCGGAAACTGTTGAGCTCAGATACATGTGGAACTCCCACCGTTGGCAGCCGAGAAACTGGAAATGGCTAGCTTGTTGGACGGTGTTGGTGGCTAGCCAAGCCATGACTGTCCAAGTTCGGGGCCAGGTGGGCATCCCGCCGTTTAGCAACGACGCCAAGTTGCGCGAGCAATTGATTCGCGACGTTCTTGTTCCTGGTGGAGTGCATGACGAGCGCGTGTTGGAGTCCATGCGAGTGACCCCGCGGCACCGCTTCGTGCCCTTGGAAGTCCGCAATCAAGCCTACTACGACCGGTCGCTTCCCATCGGGGCCTCGCAAACGATCAGCAGTCCTTACATCGTGTCCATCATGACGCAGGAGTTGGATACGGACCCGGAACACAAGGTGCTGGAGATCGGCACCGGCAGTGGCTTCCAAGCAGCCGTGCTCAGCCCGCTGGTCAAAGAGGTGTATTCGATCGAGATCATTCCCGAGCTGGGCATGCGAGCCAAGCAGACTTTGCAAAGCTTGGGCTACCGCAATGTGTTTACCAAGATTGGCGACGGGTTTCTTGGCTGGGAAGAGCATGCGCCCTTTGACCGGGTTATCGTCACCTGCAGCCCTGAAAACGTCCCTCAGCCGCTAATCGACCAACTGGTTGAAGGCGGACTGATGGTCATCCCGGTCGGCGAGCGATATCAACAGACGTTGTATCTCATGCGGAAAAAGAATGGACAGTTGGAGCGCGAGGCATTGCGTCCGACACTGTTTGTACCGATGACGGGCACGGCGGAGCAGCGGAGGCGCGTGCACGCGGATCCTACGAATCCCCAATTGCTCAACGGTGATTTTGAAGAGACGCCCGGCGAAGATAAGTACATGCCTGGTTGGTACTACCAACGAGGGCTGACGTGGCAGGAGGATCAAGACAGTCCGCAAGGAACCCACTACGCTAGCTTCGAAAACGATGTCAAAGGTCGACCCACGAGCTTGCTACAAGGACTGGCCCTGGATGGCCGGCAAGTGCGTCGTATTCGACTGTCGGCTTTTATTCGATTGACGAACGTGGCCCAAGGACTCGGCCGCACCGAAGTGCCCGCCGTGACAATCCGTTACTTTGATCAACAGCGCAGCATTCTGGGCACGCATGCGATCGGTGATTTCCGTCCCAATCGCGCTTGGAAACGCGAAACCCGCACATTCGAAGTGCCGCGTGGAACGCGTGAAGCCATCGTCTCTATTGGTTTG
>JANQOL010000480.1 GCA_028289675.1 Pirellulaceae bacterium | reverse complement strand
TTCATGGCGGCCCGACCAATAATGCCGCCTTTCTCCTCAATATTGTGTTGGATCTCAGTGCGGTCACTGGCGTATTCGTTGTGCCAGCGTTCCGAATACGAGGCATCCAGAATCAGATCCTCAAAGGAATCTTGGGCCACCACAAACAATCCGCAGGCCTCGGCATTGGTGGTGGTAGCCAGGACTTGCAAGATGTCCTGGATCCGTTCGTCGTGCGTGCCGGGCACGTAGAATTCTGGTGGTGACAGTACAACAGACATGATCTAGATCTGGCAGGCGGTATTCGGTCTACGCAGCAGGAACCGCTGGGGGTTCATCGTAGCGTATTTGGCGAGCGGCTGCCGGGACGAGGTGCACCGTTGACGGGCGGGACGAAATTATTGTACCATTCGGACAATTCGTAATTGATGCCAGTGGCCGGTGCATGAGGAATCAACAGATGCCCAAGGATGTGGTTGAAGCCGACAATGCCGTCGAAGTCGAGGACCTCGTTAACGTCCGCATTCGACAATTGCAAGAACGCCTCCGCAAAATGGAGAACTCGCTCGAACATCCGGATCAACTTTCGCAAACCGTCGCGGCCGCCTATAAACTGGGCTGCGACAAAGTCCGCGACAAGCTACAGCAATTGACGGTCGGCCGCTCGCCCGCTAGCTAGCTTCCGTCGCAGTCTCTCACAACCGCGCGTCGTATTCTGGAGCTCACCTGGTTGCACCAGAAACGCTGAGAGAATCCGCGCATCCCCGTTGCGGGGAAACCCAGGCTCAGTGAATTCCCACACCGATCATCGGAGTACTGATTCACCGGTGTGCCGATTCACCAGAGTATTGGGGGTTGTCTCGCACTTGGCTCTGCTTGCATCCAAGCGCGACGCGCCAGCGTCCCAGTTGTGTGGCCCAACGTATGAGTCCCGTTGATTTCCATCCAGCGAGCCTCATTCGCCGGCGCTTCGGGTAAAGCGGCGCCAAGGTCGCTCGATTCGCTCCACTACCAGGCTTTAGTGCCGCTGGGTCTGCCCTTGCGGTCGCCCACAGTCGCGCTGGCAGTGTCTCTCGCTGGTCTCGGATGCAGTCGCCTGGACGATTCTTTGCGAAGTGCATTCGATGCTCCATGATTTCCAGTTGGCCCAGGCGGGGGGAAATGTGGTGGATTTGGCCAGGAACTAGGGAAACTGAGGTTTGGTCGGGTTAGAATGCTTTTTCCTGCATTTATTGCCCCCCATCCATCTTTGAAGCATTCAGCTGAATTCTTCCGCTGTAGAGGACATCATGAAAGATCGGAATTCGGTCGCATCCAACGGTGCAAAGGAACGTCAACTGCGCGCCGAGGCCCTGGAAGCACGGCGCGTGCTGGCGGCCGCCATCCAGGCCAACGTGTGGCAGCCCGCCGATGATTCCGCGACGCAGAATAGCGAAACTCCAAGCTACATCCGAGCGATCGACTACGAACTGTTTACGGTCGATCGAGATACGCTGTCACAGCAACTGGCCGCCGCGCCGTTGGAATTCACCACTGCGGCCGAAGATCAACCACTGATAAGTATTCCGCGTCCTGATGGGCAACTGGAAACTTTCCGCTTTGTTTCCTCACCCGTGATGGCTCCCGAATTGGCGGCACAGTTTCCTGAGATTCAGACATTTGCCGGCCAGAGTGTCACGGACTCCGCAACGAACGTGCGGTTCGATCTAACGCCTGCTGGATTTCATGCCCAAGTTATCTCACCGCAAGGCAGTTACTACGTAGATCCCTATTTCCATTTGTCCGACGAACTGTACGCCAGCTACTTTGTCAATGGTCAGTTTGACGTCAGCGACTTGGGTGAGATCTCTCCTTCCAATCCACTGATCCAGCAACGCGGCGATCTCACTGGTGAATCGCCCAGCGATGTTTCTGCAGGTGCGGTTCCTGAAATCGCTGCAGGTGCGGCAGTAGGTCGACTGACCGGGCGCTCGGGGACGCAGTTGCGAACTTACCGAACCGCGATCGCGGCTACCGGAGAATACACGGCGTTCCACGGTGGGACCATTACTTCAGGTCAGGCAGCGATTGTCACGGCCGTCAATCGAGTGTCCGGAATCTACGAAAACGAATTGTCCATTCGACTGGAGTTGGTGGCCAATAACAGCTCCATTGTCTACACCGATGCCGCTACTGACCCGTATACCAACAACAACGCAGGCGCGTTGCTGGGCGAAAACCAGACCAATGTCGACAACGTCATTGGAGTTGCCAACTACGACGTCGGACACGTGTTTTCTACCGGCGCCGGCGGACTAGCCGCGCTGGGGTCCGTGGGAGTCGACGCGATCAAGGCCCAAGGCGCAACCGGCTTGCCCAGCCCAGTGGGAGATCCCTTCTTTGTGGACTTCGTGGCCCACGAGTTTGGGCACCAATTTGGCGGCAACCACACGTTCAACGGGGACAGTGGCGCTTGCGGCGGTAACCGCAACCCGTCCACGGCCATGGAGCCCGGCAGTGGCTCTACGATCCAGGCCTACGCAGGTATCTGCGGCGATGACGACATCCAAAGTAACAGCGATCCGTTTTTTCATTCCATCAGTTTCGATGAAATGATTCGTCACGTTGATGTGACGATTCCCGACGTTGGTACGCGGATCAACACCGGCAACTCGATTCCCAATATTTCCACACCACTGTCCTTTGTGATTCCAGCCAGCACTCCATTTGTGTTGACAGCTGAAGCCGATGATGCCGACGCGGAGGACTCGTTGACGTTCAGCTGGGAACAAAGGGACGTGGGGCCACAGCAGGATGTCAGCGCGGGCGACAACGGTCTTAGTCCCATCTTCCGAGCTTGGCCACCCACAGCGGAACCGAGTCGCTATTTCCCTCGCCTCATTGACTTGACGGCGGGCACGACCACCATCGGCGAAACGCTACC
Organism: Pirellulaceae bacterium; assembly: GCA_028289675.1. Lineage (GTDB taxonomy): Bacteria > Planctomycetota > Planctomycetia > Pirellulales > Pirellulaceae > Aureliella. Next base: position 14,582 of record JANQOL010000480.1, on the reverse strand, counting down.
GACGACCAACCGGACGCTGGACTTTCGCGCGACCGTTCGCGACAATCACTTGGGCTCCGGAGGCGTGAACACGTCGGACACTCAGCTGCAAGTGATCGACACGGGCGCGCCATTCATGGTGACCAGTCAAAATGCGGCTGAGACCTGGGATGGTTTGACACTCCAAACCGTCACCTGGGATGTGGCCGGCACCGACGTTGCTCCCATTCTGTCGACGGACGTCACCATTTTGATGTCGACCGATGGCGGCATGACCTATCCGTTTGTGGTGGCTGATCGCGTCCCCAACGCGGGTACGGCGGACATAGTCGTCCCGAACGTCGATACCACTGAGGGCCGCATCATGGTCCGCGGGGCAGACAATGTCTTTTTCGACATCAACGACGAGAACATCGTTGTCACGGCTGCACCGATCACGTTCGAATTGGGCAGCACGACGCCCAGCGAGTTCATTGAGGACGAGTCACCTGTCGCAGTCGCCCCGGAAGCCGTCGTCAACAATCCATCCGATATCAGCTTGGACCTGCTATCGGTGGACATATCCGTGAACTCCGGGTTTCGCGTTGGCGACAGCATCGGCCTGAATGCTACGGGTACTGGGCCTGGCCAAATCGCATTGGACGGTAGCGACGTCTCCTACGAAGGTACGGTCATCGCCACGATGTCCGGCGCAGCCCAAAATGCGAGCTTGTTGTTCAACTCGGCAGCCACTTCCGCCGGTGCTCAAGCCGTCCTGCGAGCGATCACCTTCGAACACGTGGGTGACAATCCAGGCAATCAAGCTCGAACCATCGACTTTGTCTTTGGCGGCGCCCAGACATTGTCCCGTACGGTAAATGTGGTGCCAGTCAATGATTCGCCCGTCGTGGCAGACGTTTCCTTGCCCAACATCCTCGAGGACACCACCACCTTCATGGGCACTCAGATCTCCGATCTGTACGCCGGTCCCGCGTTCCAAGACGTCGATGATTTGTCGTCACAGGCTGGTATCGCCATCGTCGGTAATGGAGAGACTCTGGCCGAAGGAAACTGGTACTACTCGTCCGACCGCGCCACTTGGCGCCCGATCAGTAATATTGACCCCAGTAACCTGAATGCCAGTCTGGTGCTGCAGATGACCGACTATCTGGCGTTTCGTCCGACGGCCAATTTCTTTGGCACGCCGGCTCCGCTGCTGGTTCGCGGATTGGACAACACATATGACGGTGAGTTCTCCAACTCCGTTTCCGGATTTCGAATTCCTCTGGGTCCTGTCTACCTGCAAGCCAACGGTGCCGCGTCATCGAATACGGCCAACATCGACATCGAGGTTTTGAACGTCAATGATCGCCCGGTAGCCAACGACAGCGAAGTGGTGATCAATATTATCCAGGACGAGCCCATCGACCGTGTCTTTCCCGAAACCCTGTTTACCGACATCGACTCGCCCAATCTGGACTGGAGTCTCAGCTTGGTGGGCACGTCATCCCTGCCACCCTGGCTCAGCTTCGATCCCATCACTCGCGAGCTAACGGGTACGCCGCTCAATCGGCACGTGGGCATCTATCAATTGGAATTGCGAGTGACCGATGACGAGCCTGCGGAAGCGTCGATTCCAGTATTGATCACGGTGACCAACGTCAACGATCCTCCCGAATCGCTACGCATCACAGACACATCGATACCCGAAAACGTAGTTAATCAGCCTGTTGGGCAACTCTTCGCCACGGATCCTGATAGTGGCGATCAACTGACTTGGACGGTCGATGACTCGCGATTCCTGATTCGAGATAACCAGTTGTTCATCAATTCACCGTTGGATTTCGAATCCGAACCCACCGTGGATATACGCTTGACGGTCACCGACAGTGGGCTGCCAACACTGTCAGCGAATCTAGACGTGCAGATCGAAGTGGTTGACGAGAACGAGTTCTTTCCCGAGCTGGAAGGCGAGACTTTTTCGATCGATGACGGCACTGCGGCTGGAACGTTACTGCGTGTTTTGAATGCCACCGACCAGGACACGGCTGACACGATCACTTATCGTTTATCCAGTGGCGATGTCGACGCATTTACGCTGGATCCAAACACCGGTGAATTGCGTCTGGAGGAAACCGCCGACGTCAGTCAACGGCCCTCGTATCGTGTTTTCGTCGAGGTGACCGATAGCGGTCAGCCGCCCAAGTCGCGTGTGGTGCAGCTGAACATTGATGTCACGCCAGTCAACAATTTCCCGCCTCAAGTCGCCTCGCCGCAAAACTTGACAACGACCGAGAACGTGGCCGCGGATACGCTACTGGGTCGGTTCCTGGCGAACGACCAGGACGGCAATTCACTGTCCTACGAGCTGTTAACCGAAACCGATCAGATTGTGGTCGATCCGGCTAATGGTGAGCTGCGGACAACCGCGCAGACCGATTTTGACTTTGAAACGGCAACGACCTTCGAAGCGGTGGTTCGCGTGACAGAAACCGTGGCTCCCAACCGGACCGCGCAAGGCGTGGTGACGATCACGATCACCGATGTTAATGACGCTCCTGACGGCATAACGTCATCCAATCCCGTTTTAACGGGCCGCGAAGGCTATGTTGTCGGTGGCTTGACCGTCAGCGACCAAGATCCAAGCACGGACTATACCTTTTCGACCAGTGACGCCAGGTTTGAATTCGACAACGGCGAACAATTGCGTCTGAGGTCGGACTTGCATATTCCGGCAAGCGAAACTGGCACGATCGATATCATGGTCACTGTCGTCGACGCCTTGGATCCTGCCGTTAGTGCAACGCTGCCACTGTCGCTGCAGATCGAAGATATTTCACCTTGGACCAATCGAGCCAATAACCTGGATACGACACGTGACGGAGCCGTCGTACCGTTGGATGCTTTGGTCGTGATCAATGCGTTGAATCTAGTCGAGGGCAACGGAGAGTTGTCCAATCCTCGCACGCTGCTCGAACAGGAACAGCCCGACTTTGACACCAACGGCGATGGTTTTCTAACGCCTGTGGACGCTTTGCTGGTGATCAATTTCTTGAACTCGCAAAATGGCCAGGGTGAACCCGACGAGCAGGCCGCGGACATCGCGCTGGCTGACGCGGATTTATGGAGCGCCGCCTTCCTGGACCTGGAACTGACGGAACGTCGTCGTCGGTTGGGCCGATCTTAGGGATCGGCCTAGCGTTCGTTACTCTTGGTGGTGCTGCTGTCAACACCCACTGGCAGCCACCTGCGTTGACGACGCAAGCCATATGTCTGTGCGACTCGCACTAGCGGCTGAGTTGGTTCGTGCCGCGCGAGCGGGCCAACTGGCTGCGTTGGTACATCGGAAGGTAGCGATAATAGACTTCCAGGCACAGGCAGCTCATGGCCGTCGAATAGACGCGGCCACCGTACCCACCCCAGACTCCATCGGGATTCCAACTACCTGGTTGTTTCCCGTAGGCAGGAATCTGAGTTTCCAGCAGCCGAGCCTTGAGAGCTTGATTCCAAGTGCGCCAATTCTCGTCCTGTAGCTGGAACAGAGCCAACGTCGCGTAGTACCAGTAGTACACATTGTCCTGAGCTTCAGTTTGATGTGGTGAAGAGCCAGCGGGCGCTTGGCCCGGCAGGTGGGACATGATGTAGCTGGTGGCCTCGTGCTGGGCTGCCGCCGAAAGTGGATAATCGAGCAGCAGCCGACAGGCCAGTGCTTCGGCGGTCATCGTATGACTGGGCACGCCGCGGCGCGGACGATAGGTGGCCAAGCCGCCTTGGCCGGCCGCGCAGGAATCCAAAAATCGACGCATAAGGCGATGCACTTCTGTTGGGATGCGAATGCCCGACTGCTCAACGCTCTTGAGTGCCATCGCCTGCCAACCGAACTGACTGAGGTCGCCGGGATCACCTGGAAAATAGCGCCAGCCGCCGCCCCGAACATCTTGGGCTTCGATGGAGTACTGCGTCGCCTTGAGTAAGGCTGGTTTGAGTCCGGCGTCCAAAGTCATCGCATACGCTTCTGCCAAAGCTAGGGTAGCGATGCTGTGGCAATACATGCGGGCGAACATCACATCACGGGCGCTGCCAACTTGCTTCGGACCCGAAAGGTCGCCCGAAGGCATCTGCGCGTCCAACAGGTATTCCAATCCTCGCTGGACTACCGCTTGATAGTCGCCCTCCAAGTGCGTGTGTCCGGCGGAAAGGAATGCCAGCAGCGCCAATCCGCTGACTCCCGTGTCGGCCTTGGCTCCCGTGTTGTAGCGGTTTTCGCCGAGCGCGTACGTTTCCGTACCCCCACCGAAATGACTGGCGATCCAAGCTCCACTAGTCGCTTGCGCGGATGCCAACCAACTCAGTCCCGCTTGCACCGCCGCCTCGCTGTCTGCGTCGGCACCGAATGCTTGAGCCAATTGCAAACGGTTGGGTGCCTGCCGTAGTTGGTACGCCTTGGGTAACGCCGTAGCAGCCAGCTGCCGCTGCGGAGGCAATATCGGTGAATGGTTGGCGGCAACGGATTGCGCCGGTACGTTCGCGTGCGGTATCGAGTTCGGCGCGTCCAAGCTTGGTGCGGGTGGGGTTGGTTCGGGGGTCTGTTGGGGAGACGGGCTGACCGCCGGAGTGGCCGAGTTGCTGGTCAACTGCGCGCTGGAATCATGGGTTTGGGCTTCGTCGGAAGTGGCCGCCTCGCGGAGCAGGTCGGACAGTACTTCGGGCGGCGGCAGCGCCGGCATGGGTGTCGGTTCCAGCGCGGGTAACAACTCCGGAGCTAAATCCGATGCCAGATCCAGCGACTCGAGTTCCGGCGGCTGAGGTAGATCGGCCAGCGGCACGGGACGTTCCCAGGGTGCTGGTGCGACTGCTTGTTCGCTATCCTGAATAACGTCTCGCTCTAGTGTGGCATCCGCGTCCACCTCTACCACGGGCTCAGAGGACGCGTCGATATCTGGCGCGGGCACGGTAGCGGCCGCATCGGCCAGTTCCCAGGATTGAGTTTCGATGGACACGGAGATGTTCTGTTCTGGACCTTGCAAATCGCCTTGTGGCAGAACCTTCGGCGTCCCAAGGGCGTACATCAGCAGCCACACGTGCAACAACACGCTAACCACCACGCATTTGGTCAACGGTTTGGCTTGGCCCCATTTGGTGCGTGAGGCAATGAACAGGGAGATTGCCAATAATGCGAAACCGGCGCCCAAGATCGTGGCCAGTACGCGACCGGTGGTCACATAGGCCCAGGCCCTTTCGCATTGCTGTCCAAATTCACTCAGCCAATCCATAGTGGTCTACCTCAGTTGTTGAGGCTGGTAGCGCACGGCTACAGACATATCGGCTACACCCGCGCGATTGACCGCGCCGTAGACTGCGGTCACAACTTGGTGCTGCGCATGACCGTCGGCGCGCACCACGACGGCCAACTCGGGAAATTGCGCGCGCATCGCGCGCAGCTGCTGAGACAGTTGATCCAAACTGACCGTTTTTCCATCCAGTAGAATCTGGCCTTCCGCCGACACGGCAATTTCTCGGCGATCTGGTGGGGTGACCATTGCCTTCAATTCTCCGGCGCCGGGCAATGTCAGTTCGATTTGCCGTTCCGTGTCAGTGAACTGGGTGCCGACCATGAAGAAGATGATCAGCAGGAACACGACGTCGATCATCGGTGTCAAATTGACACTCGGTAGTTCTTCAGACGTGCTGGTCTTCAAAGGCATGAGTTCGTTCTCCGGAGTCCGAGCAAGCTCGTCATCCCACGTCGGCGATCCATATCGAAGTTAGGCGGCTTTGCGGCTGCGGCCACGCCCTTTGCCGGTGGACTGCATCGCCTCTGCGCTGATCAGTTCGACCAGGTTTTGCCCAAGAGCATCCATTTCCAAAGTCAGTCGATCGGTGCGGCCGACAAAAAACGCATACGCGGCATAGGCGGGAATTGCCACGCACAGACCGCCGGCCGTCGTCAACAAAGCAGCTCCAATGCCGCTGGCCAGCAGTTCTGGACGCCCCATGGCGTCCGCGGATGCAATCGCGTTGAACGCGTCAATCATGCCCAGCACCGTACCCAACAACCCAAGCAGTGGAGTCAGATTGCTGATTGCGTTGAACAGTCGCAAGTATTTGCGCAGTTGACTAGTGACCCGCTCGCCGGCATCCAGGATCGCCTGCTCGACCTCGACTGCTGGACGCCCCCATTTTTTCAATGCCGCGGTAAACAGCTCCGCAATCGGGCTGCCATTTTCCTCACATAGAAACAACGCCTCTTCCTGATCCAGCTGCTGCTGCTCCAATTGTTCGATAACGCCCCGCACGAACGGCCGCGGAATGATGCGCCCACGTCTCAAGTACAGCAAGCGTTCCAATACGAACACGAGCAACACGATGGAGCAGAATACGATCGGAAACATCAGCACACCGCCCTCGCGAATCATGCTGATCAAGTTACCGAAGGGTATGGACGAACCGGCGTCTGCCGTCGAAGCCTCTGTGGCGCCACCCAAGGCTGCCGGATCTCCAGGCTGGGCCGTAAACCCGGTATTCGCAGCCAGGCGCGCGGTCGGCTGGTCGTTGATGGCCGGCCCAGTGACATTGCCCACGGCCGTCCCGAGGCCGCCGCTCAAAGCTGACGAGCTGGACCCAGGTGTTGGACGAGCGCCAAAGTTACTCGGCGGTGGAGCCTGACCGAAGGCGCTAGGAGCGCTGAGCAATGCAACGAAACAAGTTAGTGCACTGCAAAGGCCTCGTATCCATCGGTTCATCAATTGAAAACCATCCATGCGTATCATTGACGTATCTGTACTTCTAATCGGGCAATGCGTTCGACGGCCAACGGCGCCGCATCCTGCTCGGGAAACTCTTTTCGAATACGTTCGTACAGCGGAACTGCCGCGGAGTGATTGCCCAGCAATTCCTGACACCGCGCGGTCTGTAGCAGCGCCCGAGCCTGCCATTCGGGTGCAGGCAGATCAATGGCTTGCTTGTAAGCTTGAATCGCTTGGTGATAGCGTTGCCGCAGAAAACTGACTTCGCCCAGCGTCCAAGCTGCTCGGGCACGGGCCGTCCAGTTATCTGCAGGGACGGAAGCCAGGATCTGCTCCAACTCATAAGTGGCCTGTTCGAAGTTGATCTCAGCGATCCAACAGCGGGCCAGCAAGTACCTCAACTCGTGCACCCAAGCGTCGTCGGCGTGATCACGTAACGCCGCTTGAAGCAAAGGTCGCGCGGCGCGAGCTTGACGCGTGGCGAGCAGTGCCTCGCAGCGCCGCACTATCAAACACGCTTGCCAATCTTGAGGGACGTCTTCCAAGGGTTTGAGTGTTCGTCGAGCTCGGTGAACGTCACCCCGTGCGCGTTGGGCTTCCGCCAGCCCGAAGCGGGCCGATGCGACTAGTGACTCGGGTACGCTCAGAATGAACTGCTCTGTCAATTCGGGCTGGCTTTGGCAGGCCCGAATACAGCTCCGTACGATCTCAGTTCGCAGTCGAGGACGATCTGCTTCCGAAGCTAGTGCGAGTGCCTTTTTCCACCAGGAAATGGCAGCTGAGTAGTCCTGTTGTGACTCGGCAAGTGTCGCTAGTTGGCGGATGGCGCGTTGCTGGAGTTTGTCGGCGCGCTGCTGGGCCTTGTCATCCAAACGCATTAACGTGCGCGATTCTTTCAACCGCGGTTGCCAACTCTCCAGCAGCTGCAGCGCCCGCTGCGGTTGCTGCTGGATCAGCCAACACTCGGCCAGCTGGATGGCTGCCAGCTCGGCAAATGGAGAATCAGGAGACTGCTCGACTAAGCGGTTGAGGAACTCCACGGCATCATCGATTTGCCGCTGGTCGATGGCCGTTGCAGCGCGTGTATAGAGCGTCACGTCGTCCCGATCAGCCGGTGGAGCGACCAGGACACCGCTAACCAAAAGCAGTGCGCAAACTAAGACTGCCACCGGTCCGCCTCCCTGCTTACGGTGCAACAATAGAAGAATCAAATAGCGGCTCTTCCTGAGCCTGCTCTACTATCGACTTGTAACGAGGCGCGTGGTGAGAAACAAGACAATCTGCGGATTACAGGGGTCCCAGGGCACCTTGTCAGTTCTGTCGTTTGTACTCCAACGCTAGCATCTGGTGCGGCACAGGCACGGATCGGGCTATCGCATTAGACCAGTTAGCTCATCCGATAGCGTCGCCCAGGCGCCTCGCTCGCCAGCTTGGATGGCTCGCTGGAATTTGTCGGCGAGGGATTCCAATTGTTCCAGCACATCGGGGCGACGATCCGCGACCTCGGTGACTTCCCAACGATCATCCGGTTTGACGAACAGCCGATTGGATTCTTGCGGCCCCAAAACAGCACTCCAGGCCGGGCATCGAATCCATCGCTGGTCATCGTGATGCACGAGCGCCAGTTGGAATGCCGGATCCCAATGCAGCGGCCGGTCGCAGATTTTCGCGCCGAGGATGTCCTGGCCCCAAGGATGGACAGGTTCCAGATCCAGCCAAGTCGCTAGCATGGCGTAAAGATCCGGCAACTGCAGTAGCTCACTCCGGCGACGAGGAAGCGGTTCCTGGTCACCAGGTAGCAACACAGCCGCGGTTGCCAGCTCGGTGCCCCACAATTGGCCTGAACAATGTCCCAATCTGCCATGTTCCCCGAGTGGAACGCTCCCCAGCCCAGCCAGCAACCACCTCCAATTTGGTGAAGCGGCCTGAGCAGCAGCAGCCCACAACCAGCCGATGGATTCATCGATCAAGTGGGCCTGCGCCAGTGCCACTTGTTGCCACCCGATCACCAAATCTGGATCCGTGTCGGCACCAATCTTCTGACAACCTGGGGCGCTACTGTCAGGTGGATCCGGATCGTCGGGATCACGAAACGACTGACGCAGCTCCATAGGTGCATCCCAAGGTAACCGTAGTCCTTGGCTATGAACCCAGATCAACCCCTGCCGTCCGCCGCTGATCTGGTCTGCGGCATGCGCAAAAACTCCGGTCAATTGCGCTTCTTCGGTTTCGCCAATTGGCCGGGCGGACGATGTTGGCTCTACATAAACCACCTGTTCGCAACCCGACTGTTCGGCGTGACTGGCTACTTGAGAATTGTCAGTCAGCAACATAGCTGGGACCTGTCGGCGGTCGCATTGCTGCCATAACGTCATCGTTGACGGGTTGGAGCCGTGGCCGAGAGCGTGCTGACCAGTCCATAAACTGGAAAGCTGAGTAACGAGATCCATAGAGTCAAGGAAGCACTGATCAAGCAGTGTGCCTCGCGCCGCCAAGCCATCCAGATTCGGCGTACGTGCAGTCGCCGCACCGTAGGCACCCAGCAGCGTCGTGCCCAGCCCCTCGACGGTGACGACAATCGAGTCAGCGATCTTAGCGTCGTGTTGCAATGCACATTATCCGCGTAATCCCACCTGCCGTTCGAACCTGCCCGGCAAAAAACCTCGCCAGAGTCTACCTGTGACCTACGTTTAGGTGAATGTGTCTGGCCTGAATTACGGCGAGTCGCACCAAGACAACTTGAGCGATGCCCATCAAAGCATCACTCCAGTAGCAGGGTGTGGCGTTCCGGTTGTCATCTAGCACTCCGCGGACGCTCACTAAGAAAGATTGCGAAGCATGACGACTGAATTCGACGACACCACCTTGCCGCTGAGCACACCTATTGTGTTACCAGCCGCTGGTTCCCAGTGCCCAACAGAGGCAATGGCGGCCACATGTGATGTGGCCGGTGCCGACACCCAACGCGTGGCGGATCCGGAAAAGCTCGACGTGTGGGGGACTCATTTCGCCAGTTTGACCATGCAGGATACGTTGACGCTGGCCGATACCATCGTGCAGCACCGGCGGCCCGAGTACTTCGTCACCGCCAATTTGAACTATTTGATGCTGTGCGAACAACATCCACGCTTGGACGAGGTGAATCGAGACGCGAAAGCGGTGTTGGCCGATGGCCAGCCCATCGTGCTTCGCAGCCGACTGGCGTCGAAAGCGTTGCCTGAGCGCGTCGCCGGATCCGACCTGATCGTCGAACTGGCGCGGCTGTCGGCGGGCCGTGGCTACCGCGTCTACTTTTTGGGCGGAGCGCCTCAAGTCGCTCGTTCGGCGGCCGATGAACTACGTCGACGCTTTCCAGATCTGCAAGTCGCTGGTTGTTACTCGCCGCCGTTTCGCAGCCTGACCGCCGCCGAACACGATGAAATGCTAGGACGCATCCGAGATGCCGACACCGACATTTTGCTGGTGGCTTTTGGCCAGCCCAAAGGCGAACTATGGGTCGCCGACAACTTCCGCGACTTGCGTGTGCCGCTGAGTATCCAGCTGGGTGCCAGCTTCGACTTTCTGGCCGGTACGGCCAAGCGGGCACCAAAGCCCTGGAGGCGTTGTGGATGTGAGTGGCTGTACCGCGCGCTTTCCGATCCCAGAAGATTGGTTCCTCGCTATGCCGGTAATGCTCGGTTCCTCGGTCGCTTGCTGTTGCGTGACGCGATGAACAGCGGGATGGCCGCGCTTTGGCGCGGGATTGGACGCACCTAACAGGTCGACTTCGGGCGAATACCTGTCCATTCACACAGTGATTTGAATCGATGCACATTGGAATCGTGGAACAAGATGAACTGCTGGCCGACTTGGTGTCCTTTCGCCTGGAGCTGCTTGGGCACGACGTCACCCGCTGGAGCGGCGGCGGCGACATGCTGGAGGAGATTTTTGACACGGAAATCGACTTGCTAATCATCGATACGTTTTTGCCGGACATGCAAGGCTGGGAAGCGGTGCAACAGGTCCGCAAAAAATGTTCAGCGCAAGCGCTCCCAATTTTGGCCCTGTCGATCGATACGGACCTGAGTCTCGTTGAGCAATCCTTCAAGGCTGGGGTCAACGATTACTTGATCACGCCCTTTGATCCAGCCACGTTGCAAGAAAAGACCGACACCCTCTTGATACAACGCCGCGACGCTGTCCGACAGTAGATCGCTAGGAGAACCAACATGGCCCGTTTGGGTGACATACTTGTTGACGAAGGTGTGCTGACCGAAGAGCAATTGCTGTCGGCCATCAAGGAAAAGTCTCCTCAGATCATGCTCGGTGACTGGCTGGTCAAGCGTGGCGACATCACTCGTCCACAGTTGGGGCAAGCGCTATCGCTGCAGTTTGAGGTGCCGTACGAAGAGATTGATACCAGTCAAATCAATCCGCAGATCATTCGCCTGCTACCCGAACGGTTCGCCCGCTCGCGTAAGGCGCTCCCAGTGGGGATCGAAAAGCGCTCACTACGACTGGCGATGGTTGCACCCGACGACATTGAGACCATTGCTGAAGTCGAACTGATGACGGGATACGCGGTGGAACCGGTCATCGTGCAGGAATTCGATCTGATGCAAGCCATCGACAAAGGCTATGACGGCCGTAGCGTCGCCCGGCAGACCATTGTCGATATGAAGTTGGAAGAACTCGCCAAGCTGGAGGCCGAAGTCGAGCAGGTTATCGCCGATACAGACCTCCCCGAGGACGAAGAAGCACCGGTGGTGCGGTTGGTTCATGGAATCCTTGGTGGTGCCGTCGACGCTGGAGCCAGCGACGTGCACTTGGAACCTCATCAGCCGGAAATGCGTGTGCGCTATCGCGTCGATGGGCAACTGCAGAAGATCATGACCATTCCCGCGCACATCGAAGCCGCGGTGATCGCGCGCATCAAAGTCATGGCCGAAATGAACACCACGGAGACACGCCGCGCCCAAGATGGTCATCTGACGGTCAGCGAGAATGCCAAACGAGTCAATTTTCGGGTCAGTAGCATCCCCACGGTAGGCGGCGAGAAACTGGTACTGCGACTGATCGACGAGGGTTCGAAGACGTTTTCCCTGGATCAATTGGGAATCATGGAAAACGACTTGAGCCGCTTGCAATCGATCATCGATCGACCGCATGGAATGTTTGTGGTGACCGGTCCGACGGGCTCGGGTAAGACAACTACGTTGTACGCCGTGCTCAGCGAGATTAACGCGGTATCGCGCAACATCGTGACGGTCGAAGATCCGGTGGAGTACAGGCTGCCTGGAATCAACCAAATCCAGAACAACAACGATTTCGGACTCGGATTCGCCAACGCGTTGAAATACATCATGCGCCAGGATCCCGATGTGATCATGGTGGGTGAGATTCGCGATCATGAGACAGCGACCGTGGGTGTCCAAGCAGCTTTGACGGGACACTTGCTAATTAGCACATTGCACACCAACGATGCACCTAGTGCGGTTACTCGCTTGAACGATCTGGGAGTCGACCATTTCAAACTGGCAGGCTCACTGATCGGCTCCATTGCTCAGCGATTGCTGCGCCGCTTGTGCGATCATTGCAAAGAACCGACCGATGCCAACCCCGAATTGCTAAGCCGATTGGGCGTAAACACTAGTCAGATGTCGGACGCGTGTTTCTACCGAGCTGTTGGGTGCCAGAAGTGCCTGGGCACCGGATACTCCGGCCGTCTACCGATCTTCGAAATCATGACGGTGACTGGCAGCGTAGAAAGTGCGATTGAACGTGGCTTGCCCGTGTCCAAGATCCGGGAATGCGCCATCGAAGAGGGCATGACGGAGTTGTTGCAAGCCGGTCTGCAACAGGCACTAGCCGGGCGCACGACGTTGGAAGAAGTCTACTTCAAGACCATGACGTAAGGTGCGGCGATGACTACCAAATTACTGACTCAACGCGCCCCGACTAGTGGCTGGAGCAAGCTGTGGCAGCAGCTAACCGCAGATCGCACCCAGCTGGAGAAGAAGCGGGTGTCCGCCCGTGAACTGGCAAACCTGTTGAACATGTTGTCGACGTTGATCGACAATGGCATGGCCTTGCAGAAAGCGCTGTTGGCACTCAGCAACGATCCATCCCAACGCAAGCACCGTCAGCTGCTGCGTCGGCTGCACAATCGCATGGTAGAAGGCTCGTCCTTGCATCAGGCCTTGGCGCTCTTCCCTGGCGCATTCCCAGTCATGGTGGTGCAGCAAATCAAATTGGGCGAGGCATCGGGCAACTTGAGTGCTGCGCTGAATCGCGTATCCGTCCAGTTGGAAAGCTGGCTCAAGCTGCGAAATGGGTTGCTGCAAAAGCTCTCCTACCCGGCCTTGGTCATTCTGGCCGGTAGCGGCCTAATGACCTTTATGCTGACTACCGTCGTTCCGCAATTTGAATCGATCTACTCTGAGTCGCAAGTCGCGCTGCCTTGGGTGACCAGCGTCGTGACGACCCTCAGTCGGACACTATTGCATCACTGGTGGGCGCCGCTAATCCCCGTCCTGGCCATCATCGGACTATGGGTCTCCATACGCCGCAGCAGCGCGGTACAGCGACGTTTTCATCAAGTGCTGACTCAATTGCCGTTCATCGGAGCTTTCGTCAGGGACATTGCCATCCTACAGTTCATCCGTAGCGCGCACGCGCTGAGCGAAGCGGGTTTTGTACCCATCGATGCAATCTCCGGCGCGTGCAACACGGTCAGCAACCACCACGTTCGCGCTCAGCTGCAAGGAATGGCGAACGTCTTGGTGCATGGCACAAAACTGAGCGTCGCCATGGACGCTTTAGAGGCGTTGATTCCCAGTGCCGTGCGGCAATTGATCATGGTTGGCGAACACTCTGGCAATATCACCAAGGCCTGCGAGGGTTCTTGCGAGTTCCTGGAAAACCGATTGCAGCGCCGGATTAACGGAGCAATGGGCATGATCGAACCGCTGTTGACGATCGGACTGGCGACGTGCATCGGCTGGGTCGTGTTGGCCATGTACATGCCGATGTTCAAGATGTTTGATGTGCTAGATTACTAATACGACTCGCTCCGGTCTCTGTTTGACAGTTAGGGGCTTTGAAATTGTGAGTCGCGAGGCGCTAGCCGCGGGTTGAGCTCAGGTTTTCGATCGGAGCAGCGCTAACTCCTTACCACTCATGGACGATCAAACAAGTCCTAGTGGACAGCGGCACGGTAGCCAAAAGCCAGCCGATACCGACCCGAAAGTGACGCTGTCCAGCTAGACCCTTTTTGCAGTTGGAGATCTCTTCGCGTGAGACCACATACCAGAGCCCGTGACGGGCTGACACTGATCGAAGTCATACTGGCGACCGCATTATTGACTGCGCTGGCGATTGCCTTGCTGGCGACCACACGGCAGCCGTCGGATCGTGTCAAGGAACAAGCTTATCAACTGCGGGTCGAGCAATTGGAAGTGCTGTGTCAGCAGTACCTGGCAGATCATGGTCAGTGGCCAAGTGCCGATCTCAGTGAACTGGAAGCGGCGCGGTATCTGGGAGAATCGCTGCCCGTGTCTCCGGTCGACCAGCAACCTTTTGTTCTCAATCGATCCACTGGCGAGATCGAAGTTCACCGCCACCCGTGACAATGGTTCCAATTGGCAGTGATTTCTCCATCGATTTGGCATGCCGAACGGGAACTGGTTTGCAGTAGCGCTTGAGCGAAGCCTGGTTCGTTGTGTGAATGCCACAGCAACGATCGATGTTGCCAAAACGCCACATGAAAATCGCAAGATCTCTGTTGCGACTGGCCCTTTATGACCTAGCTTTCAACTGACGGAAAACGATCCGCAACCGGCGCTCTCGCGGACGCCGCTACTGAATTGTCTCTGCAAAGTTGAAAGGTCCTCCATGAGT
>JANQOL010000467.1 GCA_028289675.1 Pirellulaceae bacterium | reverse complement strand
GCGATATTCAGTCAGCTATTCCGCGGGTGGCCCACAAGCTAGGCACCTCCGACCTGCTGATCTTCAACCACGGATTGAACACTCAAGATCCGAGCAGTTGCTTCGCAGGCTCATGGCTAAATCACTTGACGCACGCCGACAGCGTCATTCTGGCCAGTGACGAAGACGGTACGCTGGTCAATTTCAACCCACCATCCAGCGATTCGTTCCGTCGTGCAGCGTAGCCGGCGAGTTACTCGACCAGCTGGAACGCTTGCCGCAACGCGCGTGCCGTAGAATCCACCGCAGGTTCGTCATCCAGGGCATTCAGCGGTTGATTAAAGGGTTCGGCACGAATGGGCCCGTCGTAGCCTACCGCCAACAGCGACGCCAAGAATTGTTTGACATCGATCACGCCGGTCTGTGCCGGTAGCTCGCGTCGATTGTCAATTTGTTGGTCAACCGCTAGACCACTCGGTGCGTCGTTCAAATCCACGGCCACGATTTGATGGTTGTCCAGTGACTGTAGCGTCGACACGTCTTCTTCGGCGGTATACCAATGCCAGCTGTCCAACACCAACCCGACATTGTCTGACTTTAGTGCGTGCAGCAACTCTTGAGTCTCCGCCATGGTGTGGATGAACGCATATCGCTGGCTGGTCCACGAGGTTCGTGGTCCGACGTACTCCAAACCGAAACGCAACCCATGCTCGGCGAGCACCTTGGCGACCGGCTGCAGTCGCCGGACGTGCTGCTGGAAATTCTGTCGATACGTCAACGTATCGTGGCTGGGTCGCAGCCATGTTCCAACCCGCGTGACGCCGGCCGTCTGCAAAACCTTGGCCGCTTGGGGCAGCGCTTTGAGATCGCGTTGAAACGTCGACTCGTCTTGACGAAACTCGACGGGCAATCCGGCTGCACCCCAAACCAGTTTCTTTTCGCTCAGACGAGCTGGCATTTCCGCCAGCTGCTGAGGTTTTTCTTTTTCCAGACTCCAGCCCAACGGCTCGACCGATTCGAAGCCGAACTGGTGAGCCAACTCAATGGCTCGAGTTTGATCGGCCTTGACGCCGATGCGTCCGGGGCACAGGTCCATGGTGAATTTTCGCCGCTGGTCGGCGGCCAGCGCTGAACGAGTCCCGAGCTCTGGGAAACCCCAGCCACTGGTGATCAGTCCACTGGTGACCAATCCACTGGCAGCCGAGCCTCCAACCAGGTACATCCAGTCACGTCGATTCGGGGCAGGCATAGGACAACTCCAGTTCGTAGTTTCAGCAACAGTTTAACCGGTCACGCGATTCTGCGTACTGACATTTTAGCTGGCTCCGCATCGTTCAGCCCAAACCCGTTGAATTCTTGCGTACCACGAGTGACGTTCATCAGCATGCGGTTGTGGGCAGGTTGCAAGCATCTCTATTTGGTCGCCACAACTGGCATTTGGGCGGAGAATGCAACGGTATTCCGTTTAGCAGTCAGCCGCAGGCGTACAGGTTCATGAGCCAAGTGCGCCGACGTCATAAGCCAAGTACGCTTGCGGCTGACTGCTAAACGCGGCTAGGCCTTGGCCCGGGCTGCCTCGGAGCGCGGCTACGTTTGGTGTAAACTAGATTGGATCGCGCGGCTGATACGCGGCTCGACCGTGTCCTGCACTTGGGGAGAGTGACCAAAACGATGCGACATCTGCGACTTGCAATTTTCGGCTTGATAAGCAGCCTGCTCGGTCACGCAGCACCTGCACAAGACTTCACCGTGCTGCCGTCGCGCATTCAATTGTCAGGCAGCGCCGCGACAGCGGGCGTGCTGGTGCAGAGACCAGGTTCGGGATCTTCCCTGGGTGCTCAGATCCACGAGGTGAAATGGGAGATCGAAGATCCCAAGATTGCCCGTGTGGCTGATGGTGGGCGGATTCAGGCTGTCGCCAACGGCAAGACCCGGCTAGTTGTACGAGTTGGCGAATCCAAGGCAGTGCGCGTTCCGATCATTGTGGATGGCTGCGACCAGCCCTTTCTACCGCAATTCGAAGCACACGTGCAGTCCGTTCTCTCTCGGCAAGGCTGCAACAGCGGTGCTTGCCATGGAGCACTGGCCGGCAAGGGCGGTTTTCGACTGTCGCTCCGAGGCTACGACCGCCAGGCAGACCACTTCAACATTACCCGGCAAGACCGTGGAAGACGGATCACGCCCGCCGACCCTGGGCTTAGTTTGTTGTTAGCCAAACCCACTGGCCTCGTGCCCCATAAAGGCGGCTTGCGACTCGAAGAGAACTCTCAGAACTATCGTATTATCGCGAGTTGGATCGCAGCGGGAGCTCCCGGACCCCGCGCCGAAGATGCTGGCTTGGAGCGCATCGAAGTCCTGCCGAATGCGATGCAGCTGTCGGCCGCCGATCAACAACAACTAATTGTGCGTGCGCACTACGACGACGGACGCGTCGAAGACGTCACCCACTGGGCCAAATTCAGTTCCGCCAACGAAGTCGTCGCGCAGGTCGACGAAGACGGGCAAGTACGCGTCATTGGGCATGGTAAGGGAGCCGTTGTGGCCTGGTTTGCCAGTCGCATTGCCATTTCCTCCATCATCGCACCCTACGACCAAGAAGTACCCGAAGTCGCTTACCGGGACTTCAAGCCCAAAAACATCATCGATGAAATTCTGCTGGACGAATGGCGGGCGCTACGTCTAGCGCCGTCTCCCGGCTGCTCGGCGGAGACGTTCTTACGTCGAGCTTACTTGGATACGACCGGTTCTCTGCCCAGTCCTGAAGACGTTCAACGATTCATGGGCGACACAAGTAGCGACCGCCGCGAACAGTTGATTGAACAACTGCTCGACAGCGAGGCCTACGTTGATTACTGGTCGTACCAGTGGTCTGATTTACTGTTGGTCAATGGAAATCTACTGCGACCCGATGCCGTTGCGGCTTTTTACAAATGGATTCGCCAGCAAGTACAGTCCAATACCCGCTGGGACGAATTTACCAGGCAGATTGTTCTCGCCCGTGGCGAAAGCATAGAACAAGGGGCCACGAACTTTTACGCGATCCACCAAGATCCCGAGAGCCTGACCGAGAATACTTGCCAGGCCTTTATGGGGTTGTCGATCGGCTGCGCTAAATGCCACAACCACCCCTTGGAAAAATGGACCAACGACCAGTATTACGCTATGGCCAACTTGTACGCGCGAGTTCGCGCCAAAGGATGGGGTGGCGACACGCGCAATGGAGATGGGAAGCGCACGCTCGTCGTCTTGGATCGGGGAGATCTGATTCAACCCTCGCGAGGGACGGCTCAACCGCCAGCGCCGCTGGATGGTGAATCCATCGATCCCGACAGTCCACTAGATCGCCGACGAGTTCTAGCGGACTGGTTAACTAGCCAAGACAACCGGTACTTTAGCCGAGCGATCGCCAATCGGGTCTGGGCCAATTACATGGGCGTCGGCCTGGTGGAATCGGTTGACGATCTGCGTGCCAGCAATCCGGCCAGTAGTGAACGACTGCTCGACGCGTTGGCCGACTTTCTGGTCGAAAACGACTATGATCTCAAGGCCTTATCTCGATTGATTCTAAATTCTGCCGCCTACCAGCGGTCCTCGCAGCCCTTGCCCGACAACAGAGATGACCAACGCTTCTATTGCCGCTACTACCCGCGACGATTGATGGCCGAAGTGTTGCACGATGCCATTGTGTCGGTCACTGGCGTACCCACGGCGTTCACCGAAATTGAATTTCCGGGCGCCGACAAGAAGTCCACCGATTTCTATCCGAGTGGTACCCGGTCGATCGAATTGTATGACTCAGCGGTCGCGAACTACTTCTTAAAAACGTTCGGACGGCATCAGCGTCGCATCACTTGTGACTGCGAACGCAGTGACCAGCCCACGGTCGTTCAAGTCTTGCACTTGAACAATGGTGACACGATTAATGACAAGCTTGCCAGCAACGACTGCGTCATCCATGACTGGGTGGAAAACGAGTGGACCGTCGAGCAGGTCGTGGAGCGGCTGTAC
>JANQOL010000445.1 GCA_028289675.1 Pirellulaceae bacterium | reverse complement strand
ATTCTTCCCTGAGTACCTGCCCACGCCGACTTACGGCAAAGGCGGATTGTTGTGGGCTTCGCTTACGCTGGCACTGCTGACATTGCCGGTGGTGATCGTGGCCACCGAGGAAGCGCTGTCGGCGGTACCGAATTCGTTGCGCGAAGGATCGTTGGCCTGTGGTGCCAGCAAGTGGCAAACGATCCGCCGGATTATTCTTCCTCACGCGCGGCCTGGCATCATGACTGGAGCCATCCTGGCGATGGCTCGCGGAGCTGGCGAAGTGGCACCGTTGATGTTGGTCGGGGCACTCCCGTCGGCTCCAGACCTGCCCCTAGACGGCGAGTTTCCCTTCTTTCACGGCTCACGCAGCTTTCAGCATTTGGGGTACCAGATCTATACCTTGGGTTTTCAAAGCCAAAATAGTGAAGCTGCCAAGCCGATGGTGTTTACCTGTACACTGCTGCTGATCTTGATCGTAGCCGCATTGAACATTTCCGCCATCTATCTGCGAGCGCGGTTAAAGCGCAGGTTCCAGGGCAACCAGTTCTAGCGTCGCAGGGACGCGATTCGTGACCGAGTTGAAGAGGCTCACTTCCTGGCAATGCAAGTTTGGATGTTCCGTACGAAATGATTGAGCAAATGACTGAGAAACCAGCTACCGAATCAAATCGCTTGGAAGAGATTGCAGCGGGACGAAAGATCGAGGCGGTGATTCACGAGCAAGCTCTCGAGGCCGAGCCGGCCGTCGAGATCGAGCATTTCAGTTTGTGGTATGGCAAGAAGCAGGCTATCCACGACATTAGCATGCCGATTCCCAAAGGCGAGGTCACCGCGTTGGTCGGACCCAGCGGTTGCGGCAAGTCCACGTTGTTGCGCAGCGTCAATCGCATGAATGACCTGATCGAAGGCCTGACGATTCGTGGCGATATTCTGCTAGGCGGCGACTCGATTTTCTCACCCGGAGTCGACGTGATCGAGCTGCGAAAACGGATGGGGATGGTGTTTCAAAAACCGAATCCGTTTCCGATGAGTATTTTTGAGAATGTGGTCTATCCACTACGCATCGACGGTCAGCGCGACAAGAACACGTTGAGTCAAGTCTGTGAGCAAAGCTTGCGAGGAGCCGCGTTGTGGGAAGAGGTTCGTGAGCGGCAGCAAGAAAGCGGCTTGGGGCTGTCCGGTGGCCAGCAGCAAAGGTTGTGCATCGCGCGGGCCATCGCCAGTGACCCTGAAGTGCTGCTGTTGGACGAGCCGTGTTCCGCTTTGGATCCGCTGGCAACCGGCAAAATCGAAGACCTGATTGACGACTTGCGCGGCGATTACACCGTGTTGATCGTAACGCACAACATGCAGCAAGCATCACGGATCAGCGACTACACCGCATTTATGTATCTGGGCCGCTTGATCGAATTCGGTGTAACCAGTCAAATCTTTACCAAGCCCTACCTCAAGGAAACAGAGGACTACGTTACCGGCCGATTCGGATAGATCCGGAATGGGACTGGCTCTGTCCGATCATGACTCGGTAGCGGATGTCGTGTCCGGGGGTCTGTCCAGAACTGAATGAGTGCTGTGACGCGCTGGGGCAGCCAAATTACGCAGGTGTGGATCATGCTTGAGCGCGAACTGGAACCGGAGGTCATGGATGACCCAGCTGAGTCAAGAGCCTATGACGCCATGGATCATGCGGCGGTTAACGTCCAGTTTGTATCCGACTATCTGGCTCAAGGTCCCGCCACTGGGCGTGTTCTGGATGTGGGCACCGGGACCGCTCGCATCCCGATTGAGTTGTGCGGTCGCATGCCGGACTGTCATGTGGTGGCCAGCGATGCGGCTGCGAGCATGTTGGAGATCGCCGCGGCTAACATCGAACAGGCGGGACTTTCGGGCCGCATTCAAGTACACCAGGGCGACTCCAAGGCACTCGACTTTGAAGATGGCTCTTTTGATGATGTGATTTCGAACAGTCTATTGCACCACCTGCCAGAGCCCCTGTTGGCCGTGCGTGAGATGTTTCGTGTGACCCGGCCAGGAGGTCGGTTGTTTGTTCGCGATTTGCTGCGTCCCGACTCGCTGGCCACCGTGGATTCCTTGGTGAAAGAGTACGCCGGACAAGAAGACGCGATGTCACGCCAGTTGTTTCGGCAGTCGCTGATCGCGGCGTTGACGGAAGACGAAATGTGCCAGATGGTCCAGGAACTCGGATTCCCGGCAGATACGGTGCGGACCACCAGCGATCGGCATTTGACTTGGTTGGCCCGCAAGCCAGAACACTAGCGCGAGCCGCAGGTCATCTTGGCATCGTAGATTGAGGAAGATTGCGAACGCATGTTGAACTATCTGGAGCTGATGCAGCGCATCATTGATGACGGAACGGATAAGACGGATCGCACCGGCACTGGAACGCGCAGCCTGTTCGGTCATCAGATGCGGTTTGATCTGTCGGCGGGATTTCCATTGCTGACCACGAAGAAACTGCATTGGAAGAGCATCCTGGTGGAACTACTCTGGTTTCTGAGGGGTGATACCAACATTCAGTTCCTGAAGGAGCATCGCGTCAAAATCTGGGACGCGTGGGCCGACGAGACCGGCGATCTGGGCCCCGTCTATGGCAAACAGTGGAGGAGTTGGGCGACCGCGGATGGAACCACGATCGATCAGATCTTGGACGTCGAACGCCAGATCCGCGACAACCCGAATTCACGAAGATTGATCGTCAGTGCCTGGAACGTTGGTGAGTTAGGCCGGATGGCGCTACCGCCCTGCCACCTGATCTTTCAGTTTTATGTTGCGGAGGGCCGGCTCAGCTGTCATCTGTACCAGAGGAGCGCCGACTTATTTCTGGGCGTGCCCTTCAACATCGCGTCCTACAGTTTGTTGACGATGCTGATGGCCGCTACCACCGGATTGAAACCCGGCGAATTTGTACATTCCTTCGGCGACGTTCATCTCTATACGAATCATTTGGAGCAGGCGCGGCAGCAACTGACGCGGACACCGAAAGCGTTGCCGCGGGTCAAGATCCTGCGCCAGCCGGACTCCATTGTGGACTTCGAGCTGGCAGACATCGAACTGCAAGACTACGATCCCTGGCCCCATATCGCCGCTCCGGTTGCCGTATAATTGGCCGACTCATGCTTCCGCCAACCCCCTGCTCGCGAACGCTCTTGTGAACCAACCGGCTGACGCAACGGTGTCTGACCAATCCAACCATTGGACACTGGTGGTGGCGCTGGCGGAGAACGACGTCATCGGCCACGACAACCAGATTCCGTTTCGTCTACGTAGCGATTTGCGGCGGTTCAAGCGGCTGACCATGGGGCACTGTCTGTTGATGGGACGGCGGACGTTTGAGTCGATCGGCCGAGTTTTGCCAGGCCGCCAAACGGTCGTGCTATCTCGCTCTGGCTATGCCCATGCTCCACCCGAGGTCACGGTGCTCGAGGACGTCAATCAAGTTGCCGCGCACGTCGAAAGTGGCAGGCAAGTGATGGTGGTTGGGGGAGCACAGATCTATGCGCTGTGCTTGCCATATTGCTCAACATTGTGGGTCACACGGGTTGCCGCACGGATCCAGGGCGACGTGCGATTTCCATCGCTGGATTGGTCTCAGTGGCGGCAGGATTCCGCCGAGCAAGTGCCGGTTGGTCCCCAGGACGAATATGCCACGGAGTTCCAAGTGTGGACGCGGCGAGACAGTCAATGACCGTGGTCGGCCGTTTGGCTCCATCGCCTACCGGCGCATTGCATGTTGGCAACGCTAGCTCTTTTTTGCTGGCTTGGCTTTCCGTCCGTCAGAAGCGTGGTCGATTATGGCTGCGCATCGAAGACATTGATTCCCCACGCGTGAAAGCAGAGTCGATCGATGCCACCATCGAAGATCTGAAGTGGTTGGGATTGGACTGGGACTGCACCGACTCGGAGGACGAAGCGGTCTTTCGGCAGACTCAGCGGTTGGACCGGTATCGGGGAGTGCTCGAGCAGTGCGTGTCGGCAGGCAAGGTTTATCCTTGTGTTTGCAGCCGCAGCGACGTTGCACGCGCTGCTAGCGCTCCTCACGATCCTTCATGGGAATTGCTCGAGGGCATCGCCTACCCGGGCACTTGCCGACAGCGTCCTGCGGATCCAAACGGGTTACCCGACAAATTCGCGTGGAGATGGGCCTTCGAAGATCAACACGCGACATGGCACGATCAGGTGCTTGGAATCCAGCAAGCCAATCCAGCACGACAACTTGGCGACTTTGTCGTCGCCAAGGCGGATTCTACCCCGGCTTATCAGCTGGCCGTCGTCGTGGATGACCACGATCAAGGCGTCAACGAAGTCGTGCGAGGAAACGATCTGATTTACAGCACGTATCGCCAACAGGATATCCTGCGTTTCCTTGACTGGCCAAGTCCCACTTACTGCCATGTGCCACTGGTTGTGGGCCCCGACGGTCGGCGGCTCGCCAAACGGCATGGCGACACGCGGGTTCGGCAGCTGCGCCGAGAGGGCATCACATCAGGAGCGATC
>JANQOL010000443.1 GCA_028289675.1 Pirellulaceae bacterium | reverse complement strand
CTGCCGAACTGATACGGGAAACTGGCGACCGCGGCATTGGAACTGGTCCGCCCAGCCTCGGCCGGAGCCGCGTCGGCGGAAAACAGCGACTCGTCCACCGTGATGCTGGGGAAGCGGCTACGATACTCACTGGATTCAACGACGTAGCCCGCGTTGACCCGCACCAAGATCTCTTGCTCGACCAGCCGCTGGACAATATCCGGCTGCTGCAATTCGGGAAAATCGCGCAGGTAGTCCTCGACGCGTGTCGGCACCACCGCTTCGTCTACGGAAACGGTCAAGTCTCCGGAATTGCCATCGGACTTGGCTTGAACCCAGCGAAATTCCAAATCGATGCACACCAGTTCTTCCAGTGTGCCCAAGTAAGTATCCGTCTGCGCGGCCGGCAGATACTCACGAATTGCCAACGACTGGCCGCTGAGCCAGTCAGCTTCAAATCGCTTGCGCGCGTCCTCGTCGATGGAAACCATGCTTTGCGTGTGCCTTCAAGGCGGAAATCATCCGAAAGTTGGGACTTCGTTCAGGTGCGGCTTTGGGATCCCGCGTTGAGACCCCGCCAAATGCCACTGATTCCGCAGGATTTTACTCTATCCATGAGATTGCCATCGCCGCCGATTAGCGGACATGCCTGCACGGCCAATTCTCAACGACTTCCTGCCGAGATGGGCACGGGTTGTCCAGCGTCCACGGAATTCTGTGCGGCCAAACACATGGCGACCGACCAACGCCCGTCATGTCCATTACAGTGCAATGGTCCCCCGTCGCGAATCGCCGCCGCCACCACTTGGATTTGATCTTCCAGCTCAAACAACTCGCCCGTCATCTTCTCGATGGGCACCGTCTTTACCTGCTCTCCATCGAAGGCTCGCAAGGAAAACGTGGGGTGACGAGTTCGATCCATGGCTCCGCTCCATGCGGCCCACAATGCTCCCTGGGTACCGGTGATCTTGATCGTTTGATGGTGTTCGAAAGCGCACAACGTTTGCGAAACGACCGCGTAAGCCCCGCTAGGGAACCTCATGATGGCACTAAAGTTGTCTTGCAATTCAGGGTGTCCCGCCTGGCTGGAACTGGCGGTGGCAAAGACCGAAAGCGGGTCACCGCAGGATGACAGATACCAGCGCGCTAAGTCAAAAAAATGGATAGGCTCCTCAAGGATCCAATTTCCAACCCGTTGGATATCGTACCGCCAGCCATCGGCACCTTGGCGGTAAGGATTGCGAGACAGTTCAACTAGCGCGTACAAGGGATCGCCTACAAAACCATCGTCGATCATGCGTTTGACCAAACCCCACATGGACGACAGTCTCAGCTCGTGGCCGATGGCCAAGTGGACGCCTTGGGTGTCCGCCAATTGAATGAGCTCGTCGCACTCTTCCAGACTGACGCCCATCGGTTTCTCAAGCAATAAATGCTTGCCTGCCTGCAGCACTTGCGTAGCCAGTTCGTGATGCAGGTAGCTGGGCACCACGATGTCAACGCACTCGACATCCGAGTCTGACAGCAGCTCGGCGACCGACCCAAAGACTGGTACCCCGGGATGCGCGGACTTGGCTGCAGCCTGCGAGGCCGCGCTGCGAGCGACGATGCCCGCCAACTGCGCGTCTGGACAACCTGCGATGGCCTGCGCGTGATGTTGTCCCCAAGCTCCAAAGCCTACTAAGCCAAATCGAACCGGCTGCTTGTCCGTCATGGTGATCCCTCCTCGATACGGCGATTGTAGGGCATCGGAAGGGCGTACGGTGACCGTGGAAGAGATCCCGTCCAACCAAATTTCACCGCCGAGCAACCACTAGCATTCCATCGCCAGCATGAAGCTGACCCAACAAGCCGGGCTCCGACTGTTCTTCGATCCAAATGCGCCCCTGATGCTGTCATACAGTTTTCGGCACATGGCAAAACCAAGTCGAGTAGCTTGCGCGAAGTCGCACCCATCATTGGGGCAGGTCCTCGCATCGGCAAAGCAGTCGAATGGCATGCAAGCAAACTGACCGCTAAGACCGTCATTGACGACGCCCTACAACCCTCACCAACGTTACCAAAGCGTCGTTTTCAGGTTTTCCCTGAGCCTGTTGCTTGCCCACCTTGGATCCACATGCGAGGTTTTCACTGCCCCTCCAAACTATTTTTGCCCATACGTGCGTAACCCTTAACCATTGGGTGGCAACATGGACTCCGGCAAAAAACGACTGGCCGTTGCGGAACTGGAACCCGGCTCCAAGTGCGGATGCGCAATTGAGGATGACTCAGGCCGGTTGCTACTGCGTGCGGGCACCGTCCTCAGTGAGGACTTCCTGGAAGGCTTAAAGAGACGTGGGGTCGAAGAAGTCTATGTGCGGCAAAGTGTTCGAAGTGCATCGG
>JANQOL010000422.1 GCA_028289675.1 Pirellulaceae bacterium | reverse complement strand
TCAAGCCCATGATCAAGACCGACAAGATGGCACCAGCGTTGAACGCGCAGATGACGATGGCGATGGCCAAGATGGCCGTCTTCATGCCGGGATTCAAGGCTAGTCCGGACCACCAGCGGTTGAGGCCCAGCCAACCATCGCGCAAGTTTCGAGCGATGGGTTCTTGGTAGTGGACGGTTGCGACCGGTGGCAAGTTCTCTTCAGCGGGCTGCGCGGCGGCGCCCCGCGGTGCAGCTCGCCCGGCAGCGGCCCGGCCAGCTGGTTGTGTATGACGCGGTGGTGCGGTGGTGCTGCGCACCTCACGCACGGGATTGGGTTGAACGACTGGCGGCAAGTCGTCGGTCTTGGTACGCACCAGCAAGTAGCGATCGTCGACCTCCATGCCTAGCGGCCGCACCAAATCGCGAACATCGGTGTAGCGCGACGTGGGGTTCTTGGCCAACGCCTTCGAAACCACTTCGCGGACCGGTGAAGGCACGATGGACAGATCTGGGTCTGCCGTCAGGTGCTTCATGATGATTTCCTGGCTGCTTTCACCATCGAAGGGTACCGTGCCAGTAGCTAATTCGTACAGCATGACACCTAGGGCATAGATGTCGATCTCCTTGCCATACTCGCCTTTGCCGATCTCCGGTGCCATGTAGTGAAATGTACCCACGCTTTCCGTTTGGCCGCCGCGACGTGAGCAGGAGATGAACTTGGACAGACCGTAATCGCCAATCTTGACGATTCCCTCGTCTTCGAAGATGTTTGCCGGCTTCAAATCGCGGTGAACGATACCGTGATCATGCAAGTAGGCGACGCCAGCGGCGATTTGTCCAAACCAGCGATTGAGTTCGTCTCGGGGTAAACCCTGCGGATGGGCTTCCAAGACGTCCCGCAGGCTAGCGCCAGACACGTATTCCATAACCACCCAACCCTGATTGTCGTTGTCGAACTGGATGTCGTACAACGAGATCAAATTGGGATGCTTGAGGTTCAAGCACTGGCGAACCCCGCGGACTTCCACGTCCAAGTTTCGCTGTATCTGTTTGAGCGCGACTTCCTTGCCAGCGGTGTTGGTCGCAAAGTAGACTTCGCCAAAGCCGCCGACACCCACGCCGCGTTTGATGATGAAACCTTCGAGAGGTTGATCGCCGTTCCCAAATCTAAATTTCATGGCTTTTCCCTGCTGTGGGGCGAGAGCCCGTTGTGGGTCGAGCCCCGTTTGCGGCTCGTGATCCAGATTCTCGTGGTTGGCTGATGGATCCGCCGAATCGGCGATTTTGTGCTTGTTTGGGCTCAGAAATTGGATCATTGCAGTGGCGTTCCAATGAAAATCTTTGAATCCGGCCAGTTCCCAATCCCATTCGTCGTTCCAACATGTTTATTGGCACGGCAACGCGCCAACTTAGGCGCTTACTCGATACTTAACGAAAAGTCTTCACCGTCGATTCGCAGGCCGGATTCCACGGGAATCTGACCCTGCATGGGCTGACCATTGACGTTGACTTCAACCAGGCAACGGAACTGCCAGCCACCGGCATGGCGGAACATGAGCAGTTCGGTGTTCCAAGCGGGACAAACCACGTGGCTGCCAGCATTGGGGCCCAGAATGCACGAGTCCGAAAGCAACAGCACTCCGTCGACGTTGGGTTTAAAGCGGTTCAAGCTAACCAGGTCCAGGCGTGCGGTGGCGCTCAGCGGACTGGGCTGCGAGAACTTGACTTTAACGCGTTGCCCCAACTGCATCAGTGCGTCGTTGGGCAACAGCTGCGGGCGATCGACGGCTTGGCCGTTCAAGTGCATCGGCTGTAAGGGCTGCAACAAGTAGTCGCCTTCGGAGCGTCGCAACACGGCTGCTTGGCGGCTCAGGTCGCCGACGATGCCAACGTCGACCGACGCGCCGGATATGGCCTGGCCCAACATCACCTCGTCTTTGTCGACTAACAGATAGCCACCCACGCCATCGATCCACATAATCCGCCGCGGATTACCCGGGGAACTCTCCGCCAATAAATCGCGCGTCCGCGTTTCCTTGGTGACAGCCTGTGTGCTGCGTGTTAGTGCCGTGTGCTGCTGTTTCATGAATGCTCTCCAAGGTCGAATCATGCCCTGCAGCCCGCCGAGATTTGAGCTCATCTGACCCACACCTCTATTGTAACCGTTACCGTTTGGATTGGCTTCCTTCGCAGTGGCACTCCGACAGTCTGCCGGCGGCTACGCTTGGCCGCCGAACAAAATCGTCCGCGTGTGCACGGCAGTCAGCCATCGATTGTCTAGCCAAACTCTGGCGGCGACTCGTGGCAGTCGCTGCGGGAGACAAGCACAGAGCCGGGGGCGAAGCCTGTTCGCAGCCGGCTGCGTGTTCGTCTGAAGAGGAGAAATAAAAAGGGCACCAACGCACCTGGTCGGCTACGCCAATGCCCCTTGTTCAGCGCGAATCACTGCGGTGTTTAGATGACAGTTACCCTGACTGCGGAAGGTCCTGGGCAGCAGCTCCCGTCATGTAGGAGTGCTGCCCCGCGACGCTCAAAGAGCGCCCTCCCGCTTACAGTCCTGTTTCCAAAAGATTGGAAGAGCTGACCAACGTTTCGACTTCGGCTTGCTCATCGCCGAAGTAGTTGGCGATTTCTTCCAGCAACTCGGGCGAGGCGGGATCATCCAATTGGATGTCACCCTCCAAGATTCCTTCGCTGGCAACCAATCGCTCCTCGACGTCGATCCGAGTGCGGATGTCGTCCAGAGCCTTCTTGGCGTTGCTCAGCTGACTGTTGTCCAACGCGACCGGGCTGGTGGTCTTGGCGACTTGCACCATCGTCAGACGAGCTTGCAAGTTCTCGATCTGAACTTCCAATTCGCGCTTCGCGGACAGCATGCCATCCAGATTGCGACGAGCAGCGTCCAAATTCTTTTCGCGAGCGCTCAGGATCTGCGACAGCTTGCGGGTCGTTTGCTCGTGGATCTGAAACTTCTTAAAGCGACTGGCCAATGCCGACCGCACTTCGTCTTCTGTATAGCTACGCTTCGCGTAGACGAAACGTACTGAACCACTCTCCAAGTCTCCCTTGAGCCGCATGATTTCCGAACGGCACTTGGCCAAGTGCGATTCCTTGGCCTCGATTTCTTGGGCCAGGTGTTCGACGCCCACTTCTTCGCGAGCGACAATTTGCAGGTTGTGTGCGATCTCGGGCTTCAGATCTTCAATCATCTGCCGCGCTCGCTTAATCTCCCACTCGATGGGTACACTGCTGCGAACTGATTCACTGGCGCTGTTGTAGCCCGTCCTGACATAGCTCCAGGCTCCAGTACCGGCGACTGTAG
>JANQOL010000410.1 GCA_028289675.1 Pirellulaceae bacterium | reverse complement strand
ATGCGTTGGTGACGAGAGATCATCGGCAGATGCGAGTCCTAGTTCGTATTCAGCAAACGTCGTATATGGAGATGCTGAAAGTTTCGACAGCCATTGCCCAGGAAGCGCGGCAGCAATTTGATGCGTCCGTCGAGGTTATCGAGAAAGGGTCGGCGCCCTTGATTGGCCGCGCGGTGGGTGAAATCATTCGCGGACATCTGCAAGGGTTCCTCATCTGCTTTTCAGCCATCTTTGTGCTGATTACATTCGGCCTCAAGTCGCTGAAGCTCGGGTGTCTGTCGGTGCTGCCGAATTTGACACCCCTGCTCTTTCTGGGCGGGATCATTGGACTGACGTCAACCACGGCCGACAGCGACATTTTGGCGGTGGCCACGTTGGGTCTTGGGCTGGCCGTGGACGACACGATTCATTTTCTGTCGCGTTTCCAAATTGAACTGTCGTCCGGCAAGTCAATCCAGCAATCGGTCCAGGCGGCCATGGATCATACGGGCTTGGCCATCATCCGCACGACCCTCATTCTTTCGATCGGTTTTGCGCCCTTCGCGTTTTCTGGTTATTGGTCCATCAATATGCTGGGTACCTATCTACTGGTCGTCCTGGCTACGGCTTTGCTGGCGGACCTGGTCTTCCTGCCGGCCATTTTGTTGTGGGCCTATCGGCGCCACAAGACGAGCGGCTGAGCAACAGGTCTACCGCGATCGGTTCGGCAGTAATTCTAAATCGAACCCCCAGCCGGCCCGGCGGTTGAATATAATCCGGGGCATATGCCGCGCTGCGCGGTTTTTGGCGGAGTCGTAGTTTGAGGTTCGCGAACATGGGGAACGGGCTGATCAAGGCACTGGTTCTGCTGTGCGCGTTTGGTGGTGGTTGTACGGCGGTCGCAGACACCTCGTTGAACCGAATCGACAGCGCTGCGAAGAACTCGCTGTTCATCTCACAACCGTCCGTGCGGCCCAACCCCGTCGAACGAGCGCCGCTGATCGCCATCGTGGATGTCGAGGCTCGGCAAGCGGTAGAAATAGAGATTGAGGTTCGTGACGCGGACCGGACTTGGATCCAGCCCTGGAGGTCCAGCCCTGCCCGCAAGCAGTCGATACCCGTGTTGGGGCTGAGGCCCAATCGAGAGCACACGCTGCTGGTTCGTATCCGAGTTCCTGGGACGGATCGGCAAGACGTCAGTCAACCGTTGACGTTTCGCACGCCACGTCTGCCGCCATCATTTCCTCCGCTAAAGACGTTGATCTCCAAGCCCGATCAAATGGAACCGGGAGTCACGCTGTTTGCTGTGAATCTGTGGCGGGATTCGAGCAGTCTGTTGGACTACGGTTTCATGGTGGCCTTGGACGCCGAGGGCGAAGTGGTCTGGTACTGCAATACGACGGATCGAATTGCCGATATCCGGGTACTAAAGAACGGTCATCTGTTGTATCAGCAAGGCAGCTACCGTTATGCGTACGAAATAGACCTCTTGGGCCAAGATTACCGGCGGTGGGTTGCCACCAATCTGACCGAACTGCCGAGCCAAGATTCCATTGCTGTTGCTACGGACACGATGCACCACGATTTGTTCGAGCTGCCAAACGGAAATTTTCTAACGCTAACCACGGAGCTCCGCAAGTTTCCAGAGTTCCCCACCAGCGAGTTCGATCCCGATGCGCCATGGAAACCCGCGCATGTCGTCTGCGATGCGATCGTTGAATTTGAGCCGGCTACCGGACGTATTCAACAGCAGCTGCATTTGGTGGATATCTTGGACCGTAAACGTTTCGGCTACATGGCATTAAGTGGATTTTGGAAGGACAAGTACAACGACCACATTCAAGATTTGTCCCGAGATTGGAGCCACGCCAATGCGCTGTTATATCTCCCGGAAGAAAAGGCAGTCATTGTTTCGCTGCGTCACCTCGACTGCTTGATGAAGATTGATTGGCAGACCAAACGCATCGTCTGGATTTTGGGCGAGCCGACCGGATGGGGACCGGCCTGGCAGGAGTACTTACTGCGGCCGCAAGGTGAATTGCAGTGGTTCTATCATCAACATTCACCGCAGTTGACGCCGCGCGGCACGCTGTTGATGTTCGACAATGGCAACTATCGTGCGCGGCCCTTTGATGCGGCCACGATGGCTCCGCAGAATCAGAGCCGTGTTGTCGAATACCGCATTGATGAAGCGGCGATGACCGTGGAGCAGGTCTATGAGTATCGGGGTACGGCCCAAGATCGCTTCTACAGTCCCTTTTACTGCGAAGCGGACTGGCTACCTATCACGGAGAATATCTTGGTCACGGACGGAGGACGGATTGAACTGGCCGATGGCACGCCGCACGACGACGTACCCGGTGAGCGGCAGTGGGCGCGTATTGTCGAGATTACGCGCGACGAGCCACCGGAAAAAGTCTTCGAAGTCATCTGCGATAGCGGGTTCGGTAGCGAATTC
>JANQOL010000353.1 GCA_028289675.1 Pirellulaceae bacterium | reverse complement strand
TTGAGCCAGCGGGGTATGCGCTGCACCACACGGTAGCAACTTTAGGCCTGGCCGAAGCGGCTGGCTAAGCTGCTGCGGCCAATGAGGCTCGCGCCTTGGGTAACCAAAGCTTAGGACTACATTGAGACTCCCTCACCGTCTGATCAGTTGACATGAAGAACTTTCTTCGAGCTCTCAAGCAGGCGTCCAGCTTCTGGCCTTCTCTGGTGCTGGCCACGGTCTGCTCGTTCTTGGTGGCGGCCTTGTGGAGTGCGAACATCGGAGCCTTTCTTCCGATTCTCAAGGTGACGATTCAGGACAAGTCTCTGCACCAGCACATTGCGGACGAGACAGCTGCCAGTCAGGAAAACCTGAAGTCCATCAACGAGCAAATCGGCGTCCACGAACGGGCGCTGGCGGCGGACGCCGGTGACGCGGCCGCGCAGACGCGGCTGGCAGAACTACGCTTCCAACGCGACGCGGAATTGGCCAAGCAGACCGGTTTGCAAAAAATGCTGCCTTGGGTACGTCAGTTGGTACCCGACGATCCATTTCAGACCATCGCTTGGATTGTGGCCGCGCTCATTTTTTCGACGGCCGTCAAACACGTGTTTCTGATTTCCAACGAGTACTTGGTGGGCCGGGTGGCTCTGAGTATCTCACGAAATCTGCGGATGCAGATTTTTGACAAAGCGCTGCATATGGACCGTGCGAACTATGCCGACTACGGCTCGGGCGGCTTCTCTGCACAAATCACGCATACCACGGACATGTTGTCGGGCGGGCTGATGAACGCTTTGGGAGCCGCGATTCGAGAGCCCTTAAAGGTTGCCACTTGCCTGATCGGTGCCGGATTCATTTGCTGGCGCCTGCTGCTGCTCAGCGTGGTCGTCGCCCCCATCGTCGGCTGGTTACTAGTGACGGTCACGCGGCGTATCAAGGGAATTTCCCAGCGCGTATTGACGCAAGCCGCCGGCTTCCACGAAGTCATGCACGAGTCTTTGGGGAACATTCAGACGGTTCAAGCCTATCGCATGGAATCCCGAGAGTTGGATCGCTTTGGTGCGGCCACAGAACAAATGCGATGGTTCGGATTGAAGTTCATCTTCTATTCGTCCCTCACGAAACCGATTATCGAGTTTCTTGGTCTCGGCATGCTAGGCACCACGATTGTCGGTGGAGCGTACCTGGTGCTGACCAAGGGAACGCATTTGCTGGGCATGAAGATTTGTGACGCACCGCTCAGCGTTGAAGCGCTGCTGGTGTTTTTCGGATTCCTCATTGGCGTTAGCGATCCGCTGCGAAAGCTGTCTTCGGTATACGGCTCGATCTATGCGGGAACCATCGCCGCCGATTCCATGTACACGGTCCTGGATCGCGCCAATGCCATTTGCGATCCAGCCGAGCCTGCCGTGGTGGCCTCACCACACAAGTCGTTGGCACTCAACCAGATTACGTTTGGCTATCAGCCGGACCAAACGATCCTGGACAACGTATCACTGGAGATTCCGTTCGGTTCGACGATTGCCATTGTCGGTCACAACGGTTGCGGCAAGTCGACCCTGATCAATCTGCTGTGCCGGTTTTATGATCCCCGTAGCGGATCGTTAACACTCGACGGTGTGGATTTGCGGGCAATGAACGTTGGCGACGTTCGGCGGCGCATTGCTTTAGTCAATCAGCACACCGAACTGTTCAATGAGACAGTCGCCTACAACATCAGCTACGGCCAGCCGGATGCCACTCGCGAACAGATCGAGCAGGTTGCCGAACAAGCTCACGCCTCACAGTTCATCGCCGATGCACTGGAATCGGGGCTGGACACCGTGGTCGGCCACAATGGCCAACGTCTCAGCGGCGGCCAGCGGCAGAGAATTGCACTCGCGCGGGCCCTGCTGTGTGATCCTGAGATCTTGATCTTGGACGAGGCCACTAGCCAGATCGACATGGACAGCGAGCAGCTCATCCGTGAGTCGTTGGCACACCATCGCGGCCAGCGCACGATGATTATCATCACGCACCGCGAAAAACTGCTTGAGCTGGCCGACCGGGTCTTCGAAGTGCGCGACGGCCAGCTGTTCGAGATGCCTCAGCCACGCCAACATGCCGCCTAATCCACTCCAGTTGCTGGCGGTGCCCTTTTGGCGGAGTATCTTGGCGCCGCCGCGAACCTTGGCCAAACCTTCCCGTCTTGTACTATCGCCGGCAAGTCGCCATCTTGTTAGTTGTCGATGGCATCGGCTCACCAGACAACTCGACTGGATGAGCCGACAACTTCCGGCACAAAAACTGCATGCCGCCGTTTGTCAGGCGGTTCAGTTCCAGAGGTCTGGAACTGATTCCCAGATCCTCGCTCGAATCCCGGACCGCTAAGGCCGACCGGTGATTCGTGCCTCACCGAGCAGGAGGCAACCGATGCTCCAAGTTCAATTGCCAGACGGTACTCTCGTCGAACACCCGCCCGCCGCCACCGCCTTGGATGTTGCCGAAAAAATCGGCTCACGTTTAGCGCAAGCCGTGGTGGCCGCCAAAATCGAGGAACGAGTGGTGGACGCTACTCGGCCGCTGGAGGAATTGACGGATATGTCGCCCGTCCCCCTCCAACTGCTGACCAATCGCGACACCGAAGCTCTCGACGTCCTCAGGCACTCAAGCGGCCACATCATGGCCCGAGCCGTCATGCGTCTGTTCTCCGGCGTGTCCTTGGCCTTCGGTCCCACGATCGACAACGGCTTCTACTACGATTTTGATTTGGATCACAAACTGAGCGAAGACGATTTTCCGGCCATCGAAAAAGAGATGGCCAAGATCGTCAAAGAAGCGGAGCCCTTCGAGCAGTTTTCCCTGGAGCGCGGCGCGGCCGTGGAACTGTGCCAGGATCTAAGTCAGTCGTTGAAAGTCGAGCACATTCAGACAGGCTTGGCCGAGCACGCCGAACTGGGGTTTTATCGCCAAGGTGAATTCGTCGACCTGTGCCGCGGTCCCCACATTCCCCACGCGGGCAAGGTGAAGGCCTTCAAGCTGCTCAGTGTGGCGGGCGCGTATTGGAAAGGCGACGCCAAGGGCAAGCAATTGCAGCGACTATACGGCACCGCTTGGTTCAGCGCTAAAGACCAGCAAGCTTATTTGGATCAAGTTGAAGAGTCCAAGAAGCGTGACCACCGCGTGCTGGGTAAGAAGTTGGGATTGTTTCAGGTTACCCCAGACGTCGGCCAAGGCCTGTGCCTGTGGTTGCCTAAGGGAGCTCGAGTGCGCGTGTTGCTGGAAGATTTTCTGCGCAACGAATTGCTAAATCGCGGCTACGAACCCGTTTACAGCCCACACATCGGCCGTGTCGAGCTGTACGAAACCAGTGGACACTTTCCCTACTATCGCGACAGCCAGTTTCCCCCGCTGTTTGTGGAGCAAGCGGGCGGCCTGATCGATGCCTGGATCGACCGGCTTCAGTCCGAAGAGGGATTGAGTGTTGCGGAGGAACAGCGGTTGAACGATGCGGCCGAAGTCTTGGGCGCTGAGATAGCGGACTACCAGCCACAGTCCGACGTCGAGAGTCGAGTGGCCGCGTTGCAAGCCTGGCAGCGACAGCACGAGCGCTACCTGCTCAGACCCATGAACTGTCCCCATCACGCTCAGATCTTCAAAGCCCAGCCACGCTCTTACAAGCAACTGCCATTGCGGTTGATGGAGTTTGGGACCGTCTATCGCTACGAACAAACCGGCGAACTCAACGGCATGCTGCGCGTGCGGGGTTTGACCCAGGATGATGCCCACATTTTCTGTACCGCCGAACAGGTCGAAGAGGAGTTCCGCAATACCATCGAGCTGACTCGCTTTGTGCTGGAAAGCGTTGGTCTGTCCGACTATCGCGTGCAGCTGTCGCTCCGCGATCCGGCCAGCGACAAATACGTTGGCAGCGAAGAGAACTGGAGAAAAGCTGAAGCCGCCCTGCGTCGTGTGCTGGAGGAAAGCGGATTGTCTTTTCACGCCGAAGAAGGCGAAGCGGCCTTCTACGGTCCGAAAGCCGATTTCATGGTCCGCGATTGCATCGGCCGGCAGTGGCAACTGGGCACCGTCCAACTGGATTACAACTTGCCGGAACGGTTCAAATTGGAGTACGTCGGATCGGACAATGCCATGCATCGTCCAGTCATGATCCACCGCGCGCCGTTTGGATCGGTAGAAAGATTCGTCGGAATGCTGATCGAGCATTTTGCCGGCGCGTTTCCGTTGTGGCTGGCACCGGAGCAAGTCCGCATTTTGCCGCTCAGCGAAAAGACCAACGACTACGCGTACCAGCTAGAACGGGAAATGACCGCAGCAGGCCTGCGAGTGACCACCGACGCCCGCGGCGCGAAGGTGCAGGCCAAAATCCGGGACGCCCAGCTGGAGCTGATTCCCTACATGGCCGTGGTCGGTCCCAAAGAAGCCGAAGCTCATGCAGTTGCCCTGCGCGACCGCATCGATGGCAACCTGGGAGCCATGCCGTTCTCCGACGCGCTGAACAAGCTGTTGGAGGAAGTGCGGAATCGAACGATTCGCCAAGTGGCCAAACAGGAAACGGACGAGGAACCCGCCGCGATGGCGACGGCCGGCGGTCAGCACGAATATTGACCGCAACACAGCCTGGCAGCAGCACGGCTTGGCAGCACCGGAGACACGGCGCTTTGCCAATTCGACCTGCTAAGCCGTTTTCTCGGCATCCGGGCTAGCGGCTTGTACCAC
This sequence comes from Pirellulaceae bacterium, assembly GCA_028289675.1. Taxonomy (GTDB): domain Bacteria; phylum Planctomycetota; class Planctomycetia; order Pirellulales; family Pirellulaceae; genus Aureliella. The sequence goes on along the minus strand of JANQOL010000353.1, from coordinate 42,480 downwards.
GCGCTCTATTTCATCGGCACTCATGCCGCGATCTACCAGCATCTGCTTGAGTTCCACCTCATTGCGATGCTTTACGATTCCTTGAACTCCTGAGACAATACATTGGACAATCATCCACAGGAACACGCTCCCAATAGCCACAATGGGAATGGCAAACGGCGAAGCAAATAGTGACATTCAGGAATTCCTGCTTTCTGTGAACTCTGGTCCAGCGATGGTCAACCGATCCACTCTCAGTATTTCGTCTGCCGGACCCGAATCTTGGCAATCCGCAGAATCTCATTCTAACAAAGTGGCCGTGGAGCCACTCAAGATTGGCAATCTCGTTGTCGATCCACCGATCTTGCAGGCCCCGATGGCCGGCTTCACCAACTACGCCTACCGGCAAATTGTCCGCGAATACGGGGGCGTGGGGCTGCAAGCGACCGAAATGGTCAATGCTCGCGGATTCCAGTGGCTGGACGAACACCAGGCGGAACACCCGGATCGACTGTGGGGCATCAAGCACGAAGAGCGACCGCTGGCGGTGCAGATTTGGGACAACGAACCCGAGGTCATGGCCAAAGTCGGGCGACGTTTGGTCGAAGAATATGGCGTCAGCGTCGTGGACATCAATTTTGGCTGCCCAGTCAAACAAGTCACCGAGCGGGCCCATAGCGGGTCGTACTTGCTGGACCACCCATCGCGGATGCACGCCATCATTAGCCAGCTGGTCGAGGCCTGCGCCCCAACTCCGGTGACCGCCAAGATTCGCTTGGGTTGCACGCGTCGTACGGCGAATCCCCATCAGGTTGCCCGAGTGGTGGAAGAGGCGGGCGCGGCCGCATTGACGGTGCATGGGCGGACGGCGGAAGACTATTTTCGCGGTTCGGCCGATTGGGAGCAGATCGCAGGCATCAAAGACGCCCTCCACCGAATTCCACTGATTGGAAACGGCGATCTGGATAGCGCCGAAAAGGTGGTGTTCGCCTTCCAAAACTATGGCGTCGATGGAGTCATGATTGCCCGCGCGGCCCTGGGACGCCCCTGGTTGTTTGCTCAGGCGGCCGCCGCCTTGCGGGGTGAGCCCATTCCCGACGAACCCGACTTGGGCGCCCAGCGCGACTGCATGTTACGGCACTACGATCTAGTGGTCCGGCGGTTTGGCGTCGAAAAAGGTACACATCTGATGCGCAAATTCGCCTGCTGCTACGCGCAAGGCAAGCCTGGAGCGCGGCTGTTCCGAAAGCACGTCGCGCTCGTGGGCACGCCCGACGAGTTTCACGCCGTAGTGCACGAGCACTTTCCGAAATAGTCGGCCACTTGCGGTTTCCCGTTGCAATTTGGTACGCATCCTAGAGGTCACCCCCAGATCGGGTGTCGTAGCTTTATCGATTGGATGCATTCTGTCGGCTAGAATGTGAAGCATGCTAGCGGGTGGTTTCTTAGTGCCCTAAATGCTCGTCTCAACCTGGAAATAACTCCTATACTTGGCAGATACCCATAATTTGGGCAAAATGCACAATCTATTCCCAGGCTGATGAGCATGCTTCAAGCAGACAAGCAACCAGAATCTCTCGACTCCGAGCTCGTGTTTAGCCAGGCACAAGCTGGCGAAGGACAGGACGTGCTCAAGGTCCTGTGGTGCTGGAAATGGCTGGCCATGCTGGGCGCCGTGCTGGGTCTGATCGTGGGCTATCTGTTGTTCACGCGACAAGAACCGACCTACGAGTCTCGAGCTTTGGTACAGGTCGTCTATCCCAGTACAGAAGCGGCGGGCATTGAGACTCTCGAAGGCCCGGATGGTACGCGTCCATCGCGCTTGGACGAATCGCGGATCATCATGAGCGCTCGCGTGATCGACACGGCCATCGAGATTGGAAATCTGGCGACCGAAGAGCAATTTGCGGGCATGTCGCCGGCGGCGATTCGCGAGTGGATTTTGCACGGCAAGCGGCTGACCGTGGAACCCGCCGGTCGCGACAGCAGCACGGCACTGATCGAAGTCAGTTTCGTGTGCAATGACGCGAAACTGAGCCACGTTTTGGTGGATTCGATCATCGCCGGCTACGACAACTACCTGGAGCAGGAATATCGCAACTTGGGCAACGAAGTGGTGCGGGTCGTCACGCAAGCTCAGGACAAACTACGCGAGTCGTATGAAAGCCTGTCCAACAAACACGCCGCCTTCCGTAAAGACGCTCCCATGATCTGGCTGGGCGACGAAGCTCGGAACCAGTTCGCGGAAAACACGGTAGAAATCAATGCATCGATCAACCAAATCGAGATCGAAATCCGCAAGCTGCGGGCCACCATCGACCATATTGCTGAGGTTCGTAGTCAGGGCCGCTCTGCGGACGCCATCTTGATGATGCTGTCCAGCGACGCCACGTTGCGAGAGTTGCTGATGGTCGGCGATCAAGAAACGCTAGAACCAACCGCCGTCGACGACGAGCTGGCCAAGGCCAGTGAGGCTCTGCCATTCTCGAGCGCTGAGCGCCGCGCGGAATTGATGGAGCTGCAGATAAAAGAGCAGGAGCTGCTGGACTCTGTCGGCGAAGAACACCCAAGCGTGGCCTCCGTCAAACGGCGCATCGAATTGCTAGAGCGCCAAATCGCCGCCATCGCGGACTCCGAACGGCGTCTGGAAGCCGCCAACGCGGCTGCTCAGGCCAGTAAAGTAGAAGTCGTCGATATGACGCCCGACGAAAAACTGACGTTGTGGCGCAATTCGCTGGGTGAGCGTTTAGTGGCACTCCGCAAGCAAGAGGGCTTGCTCCGAGAGTTGGCCAACGAAAACGAAAGTCGCTCCAAAGAACTTCAGGAATACCTGACGCAAAACCGCTTGCTGAATAGCGAGCTGGCATCCGTTCAACAAATCTTGGATGGCTTCACCAACACGCTCAATCGAATTCAAATCCTGCCCGAAAGCAGCCGCCGGACTTTAGAAACATTGACACCTGCCGACGAAGGCAGTTTCTATGGACCATCGCTGGCTCCCTACTGCTTGGGTGGCAGCCTGGCGGGATTCTTGTGCATCGCAGTCGTCGCTCTGTTGATCGACTGGTTGGACCAGAGTTTCCGCGGGCCCAATGAGATTAGCTCGACGCTCGGTCTACCTATCCTGGGCCACGTTCCTCAAATGAACCTGAACGGACGGCGCAAGGCGAATAGCGCCGCCGATCAAGTCCTGTGTACGGTCACCGGCGATTATCGAGACGCCAACGAATCGTATCGCTCCATTCGCACCGGACTGTACTTCAGCGACACTGCCGACCAAACCAGAATCATCCAAGTCACTAGCCCAGCGCCCGGAGATGGCAAATCGACGCTAGCAGCCAATCTGTCCGTCTCGATCGCCCAGTCCGGCCGATCGGTTCTGTTGATTGACGCAGATCTTCGCAGACCGCGCGTCGCCAAGTTGTTCGGGATGACGCAAACCAACGGTATCCCTGACGTCATCTTGGGCAGCATTGGTCTCCAAGCTGCGATTCGCCGAACGTCTGTCGAAGGCCTGTCTGTGCTGGCCACTTCGATGCCAATGAGCAATCCGTCCGAAGTGGTTAGCCACCAGCGTTTTCAGGACATTTTGGACGAGGCACGTCAACTGTTTGACTATGTGATCATCGATACGCCACCCGTGCTAGCCGTCGCCGACGCCTGTGCCGTCGCAGCGCGTGTGGACGGCGTGTTGCTGACGTTCCGTTTACGCCGCGATACCAAAGTCACCTCGACGGAAGCTTCCAGTCTGTTGCAGTCCGTCGGCGCCCGTGTACTGGGCGTGGTCGTCAATGGTGTCACCGGTCGCGAAGGTTATCAGTACGGCTATCACAACTACGGCTACGGGTCGGAATCCAACTCTGCCCAGGCCAATCTGCTGCCAAAGCCGGTCGTCGACCCCGATGACTCAACCGTTGTCATCGAAGACGAGCGGCCGGTGTCCCATCCCGTGCACACCAGCTAGTGCCAGCCGCACGGGCATACGGCTTGCATCATCGAAGCTTAGTGCTTTGAAATGGTTCTGCTTCACTCCAGGTGCTCAGCAGGGACGCGCACCCCATCGGACGAACTCAGTTGGATGATCCGTTTCACCTCGGCGGCAAGTGCGAGCCCTAAGCGAACATGTTGATCCTCGTCTAGGTGGACGCCATCGATCTCGCTGGTCTCTGTGACCGAACCGGCGTCGAAGAAGCGACATCCGGCTTCGCGCGCAACGTCCTGGATGGCCGCGTTTAGTCCAGCCGCCTTGTTCTCTGCGCCGACAAACTTCGGGGCGATCGCCCCCTTCGCTGTCTGGATTTTCGGCGGAGCAACAACCAGGATTTCCGGTGTTTTCATCCCCGGCTCGATCGGAGCTCGACGAATCGACGAGATGATGGCACCCATGCCTTGGGCGGACTGCCAAGCGTCCAGTTGGTGGACCGACTGAAAATCGTTGGTGCCAAGAGCCACGATGACGAGTGATAAAGGCGAATTGATCTCGATGGTCTGCTCGAGACCAACGAGGCCGTTGCGGCCGGGTTTGAATGGATCTTCCCACGCGGTACGCCGTCCATTCAGGCAGTCTTCAATGACGCGGACGGGTACTCCTAGCTCACTAAGTGCGCGCTGCATCACACCAGGCCAACGTTTTCCAAATTCGAATCGCTGCCGCGTGTTGGGAATGACACCCCAACTGAGAGAATCGCCATACACGAGTATTTGAAGCGCCGCTGCAGGCACTTCTTGCGATAGAACTCGCCTTCGGTAATCGGCCACTTTGTAGCTGTCCAACGAGTCCCTGATGCGATCCAGTGGGCCGGAATCTGGAAAGAGCCAGTAGCTCGGAGCGATAATCTCCACAACTTCGGCTGGCTCGACCAAGATGATGGAATGGATCGGGAACGCTGTTCCGATCGACTCAGTTAACATGCTGTTCGCAGCTTCGAAACCAGAATCACCGGGCTTCAGAACGGTCGCTCGGCCTGACACCTTGTATCCTTTTTGAACAAAAACGTCGACGAAGCTGACGCAGACGCGATCATGTGCGGCAATGTTTTTCACACTGACGGGCGAGGCGATGTTCGCGATCAGAATCCGCCCCTGTCCATCGTGCAGGAAGGCTTCTTTGGGAGACAAGTTTGGAGTTCCCTCTTCCGAAACGGTCGCCAGCCAACACAACACGCTGCTTTCAATCGATTCGGCAACATTTGAAGTGATCAGGTGTGGCATAGGTTGCTCAAGTGTGAACGCGTGGCGCTGCCTGGTGTCAGTAGTATGAAGAGTTTCCTCCACATCGTTCTCCACCAGCGAGTCCTGATGTTACAAGAATCTTCGAGAATGCCCAATTGCCGAGGCTTTTCGCCAATCCGCAGAGAAAACCAGTTTTCTGTAACACTTTGCCTCCACAGAGGAGAGAGCCCAACGGAGGAGAGACTGACGAGGACAGATGCTCGACGAAGAAAGACAAGTGCGATTCACTCAGCTTTGGACGGAGGCTCAGCCCGCCGTGAGTGCTTATGTTCGTGCCATTGTTCGTGATTCTCACGTTTCGAAGGATATCGTTCAGAATACGGCCATCGTTCTGCTGCGGAAGTTTGTGGAGTGGGATTCTCAGCGCGAATTCCTGCCGTGGGCAATGGGATTCGCAAAGTTTGAAGTGCTCGCCCATCGCCGCGATGTTGCACGGAATCGACTTCTTTTCGACGAAGCTCTGTTGGAAGCGATTACTGAATCGTGGCCGACTGCGGTATCGGAACTCAGTCTTGAGCAGTCTGCATTGCACGACTGTCTCGAGACGCTGCCACCCAAAGCCCGCAAAATCGTGCGACTTCGATACTTTGAGGAGTTGAAGATGAAGCAGGTCGCTGAGCAGGTTGGCTCTTCCGCGGGAGCAGCCCGAATCGCGCTGATGAGGATTCGTCGTCAGCTGCTGGATTGTGTCAATCGTCGGCTTCAAGCAGCCGCAGGTGAAGCATGAGTCGCACCGACGAACTGATCGCTGGTTATCTGGACGACTCTCTGACCGACCAGCAGGCTGTGGAGCTTCAGCAGTGGTTGCACTCCGATCCGGCAAACCTGAAGAGGTTCACCACGGCGATGGTGAGAGATGAGCAGCTCCGTGCGGCAGTTGCTTCCACGGAGAGCCTCTCCGCAGCAGAACGATACCATGCAGTCCAGACAAAGACTCAGGAACGAACTCTTCGGAAACATTCGATCCTGAAGTTGACTGTCGCTACGAGCTTGGTGATCGTGATTGCTTGGTTCGGCATGTTTCGACCACACAATGGCTCATTGACGTTTGCCGAAACCGATGGGCTCGTTTCCCTTCGAGATGATAGTGCGACTGTTCACCGGTTGAACCCCGGTGAGACCTTCGCCAGCGGCTCTCTGATTGTCGAAGGTGACGGAACACAGGCCAAGTTCTCGTACTCGGACGGGAGCGTACTTTGGCTGTCGGGAGGAACTGAACTAACATTGACCGGGGGTCAAGGGAAGACGCTACGACTGCAAGCTGGAATGCTGCGTGCGGACGTGCCACCTCAGCCTGTAGATCGTCCTCTGACCATCCGGACTTCAAACGCACAAGCCACTGCCTTTGGGACTTCATTCGCGCTCATTGCAGCAAAGCAGGAAACACGCTTGGTAGTCAATGAAGGTGCAGTGAACTTCCAGCGCTTGTCAGACGCGCAGACACTGACCGTAAATGCGAACGAACAAGTATGTGTCGGGCAGGACGATACCGAACCCGTTCGCGCAGAAAGCACGCCCAATGTGTCGGCCACGTGGAATGTGAAGTCGAAGGCGGAAGGAAATGCAACACTGGTGGGCCAATGGAACGATCAAGAAAATCTCGTTGCCACGCCGGAGTCGGTGTTTCTCGCAGTAACGGGAACAAACGAGATTCACTATCGCGCGGGAACGAGAAACTGTTACCCGGGGCTCGTCACGTTGAATGAGAACTCGGTCGTGCGAATCCGTTACCGGCTCGAAAAGCCAGTCAACTTGGGATTGTTCATCTCGACGCACCTGCCCTCGTGGGAGTTCTCCGGAAACTTTCGCGTCTACATTGAGACGCCCAAGCTCCCCGCGGACAACGACGGTTGGCGAACCGCGACCGTTCCAATTCGGTCATTGATTCCCATGAAGGAGATTCCGTTCCAGCCAGGCTGCGTCGTATCCACATTGTTCGCAACATCATTTGCCAGCGATGTGGGGTTGGAGATCGCCGAATTCGAAGTGCGAGTTGCGGCTAGCCAGCACGATTGATGGGTTTTCAACTCACGTTCTCGTTATCGAGGGCTGAACAGCCGCCGAAGTGCCTGGGGTGCCCGAACCGAGCTGCCAGGAATGGACGAACAACAAATCGAAGCAAATCACTTCTGTCGCTCGCCACCGTGTTTCATCGGAACGAGCGACCTCACCAGAACTGGAACGAACCCGCATGACGGCCGAGAAAGTCATCACGACGATTAGCTGGGACGACTTCGTTCGCGTCGAACTGCGTGTGGGTACGGTTTCGGCGGTCGAAGAATTCCCCGAGGCGCGCAAGCCTGCTTTGAAGCTGTGGATCAACTTTGGACCAGAAATCGGAGAACGAAAATCCAGTGCTCAGATTACCGACTTGTACGATCGTGAATCGCTGATCGGCAGGCAAGTGATCGCGCTGGTGAACGTTCCTTCCCGGCAGATTGGTCCCTTTATTTCTGAATGCCTGGTGACCGGCTTTCACCGCGACGATGGCCACGTCGTTCTTGCCATTCCGGACAGCGAAGTACCCAACGGTGCAAGATTGAGTTGATAGGCTGAATCAGAGACAATTGAAGGAGGAGGTCACCTTTGTTCAGGAACTCGAGTTCAGACATGCTTCGAACAGAAATCTCAAGAGTCGTTTCGTTGCTTGTGATCAGTACGTTTTGCACCATGGTCGGCGACGATGACGTCACTACCAGCTCTCAGGACAGCGGAGATGGCCATCAGCAAGGCGCCGTTGCCGGCAGGACGAGTGCAGAGGGTCCCATTCTAAAAAGCATGGAGCAGGAAGTTTGCGGCAGAGCCTTCGCCGTGACGGGTACTGGAGCCGTCTGGACCTTCATTCCAAACGGGCCACCACGTTTTCACAAAGGCCAGCGCGTACCGGCAACAAAACCGCTGGTGCTCGGCTATGACGACGACCTGGAGGCAATCATAAAGCCGGCTGCGCAGAATCGCATCGCGTTTTTTGACCAAGGCAAATGGCATGTCCTGCCGTGGGCAGAACGACTGACCCGGCACGATCGCAACGGCCCTTACGGGAGGATTGTCGCGGGAATTGACAATACGGTGCTGGTGGTCGGAGACGACCGGGCGTTGCTCATTCAGGGAACGAAGATTGTCGATAGCGGCAGTGTGCTGGAACTTCTCAAGAAGCATCGAGACGTGATCCGAACATCCTTCGGTCTCGGCGTTCCCTATCCCATTCGTCGGGACCGGTGGCTTCGTCACACGATGATCGTTGCTGATAAGCTGGGGCGTATTTGGTGTCTGCACGATAACCACCTGCACGTCCTGGTGGACGATTCCTGGCTGGAATGCAGGGAGTCCCTCGTCCAAGCCGGTTCTCGGCATGGCACGATCGCGTTTATCGTGCCTGGGCCGGATCACCGTTACCTGTACATCGGCGACAATCAACTCAGACACGACGGAGGCGTATCCTTCCTCGCTATGATCAAGAACGGCGATGTCGTGTTCGAACCTACTCATCATGCAATCGATGGCATGGGAAAATTCCCCGCGCTTCTGGAGCAGAACGATGCGATCTGGATCGCCAGCCCGGAAGGCAAGTCCGGTGGTGTGTGCGACATCTTTACGGGCCAGTTGGCCGTCCGCATCGATAAAGACGGGCAGGTTTCAAACACGCTGCGGATGTCAGGTTATCCGCTCCTCAATGACTCTATCGGCAATACATGGCTGGGAGGAATTCGAGGGGGACCAGACAATATCTTCAATATCGTCCGCGAAGGTAAGGTCGTGCAAAAGCTGGAAGCTCCTGTGAAACTGACGGAGTCTGGTTACAACGGCGACTATCTCCCGGTCCTGTGCGATTCACCGGGTTCGGCATTCGTCTATCACGACCAGGGATTCACGCATTTTGTAGCCGACGAACAATCGCCTCATCACTACCAGCAAGCACATCACTATACGCTTGAGAAACCAACAGGAGCTCCTCAGTCGTACAGCTCCCAGGGATACTGCATTTCGCTGGACGCCTATGATGATCAAGCCGTGAAGTTGATGTACCTGACCAGGCTGCCTTGACAGCGATTCCGACTGGGCGCTCGGCGCGCCGCTTGAAGTGCGTATCCTTAGTGAATCACGAGCCTACCCAACGAAGCGATTTGGCGTTTGCTTGCGCAAGACCGCTGCTAGTTGCACGGCTTGCTTCCAAGCCGAAGTTGCATTGACATGCATTTCTTAGTTGAACCATCGAATTACGCCGTTACTCGCCACCTCAGCGGACCCGCCACTCACATAAAGTAATGTTGGGTTGTCCAGCCGACGCAGATTGGCCGGCCGCCGAGTCGCACCAGTATTTGGGGCTCTTTCAGCGAAGACACCTGTAAGGGAACCGTCCCTTCGAACGTCTTTCTAACTGGAGTTCGGCAGATAGACTGGCAATCTAATTCTCTTCTCCCCTCGCCCCGCTTCGGGGAGAGGGGTTGGGGGTGAGGGGCAATGGCAAGGCGAGATCCAGAAAGAGTTGCGTTCGCCAGAGAACAACGCAAGCAAGCAAACGAGTTTGCACAGGGCGTTTGGCAGATGCTCCGCGCTAGAAAAATTCTTGGATACAAATTTCGTCGCGAACATCCAATTGGACCGTATACCGTTGATTTTGTTTGTCTTGAACTCAAGCTGGTTATTGAAGTTGACGGAAAAGACCATATGACCGAAGCGGGAAAACAGCGTGACCAACGACGAGATCAACTCTTGCATCGACAAGGTTTCGACGTCATGCGCATCAACGGCTACGACGTCGCCCGCGATGACCAAGCAGTCCGAACACAAATCGAATCGATCGTTGCGCTTCGCGCTGAAGAAGTGCTTTAGCCCCTCACCCAAAGACAGCGTTACCCCTCACCCCCAACCCCTCTCCCCGAAGCGGGGCGAGGGGAGTCGGGTTGGTATTAGCCAAGTTCAGGCTTAACATCGATGCTGATTTCGAGACTCGCAATCTCGCTCAAGCTGCGTCGGATTCCAGTCCTTAGCGAGCGTCGTCATCGAAGACGATGAGCGAGCGTCCCATCCCGTACACAACAGCTAAGGCAGCTCCGCGATCAGTTAACCACAGCTTCCACTTCGCCGCAGCTTGGAGCGCCCATGGGAGACGTGGGAGGGTATTTCGCCAAGCCGAGACTTGAGATGGCAGAGGGTTCGCGCTACAGCCTGTGCGGTTCGCGCAGATCTTCAACGGGTGTGCTGGGAAGCGACGCCACGCTTCCTTGTACACTGTACGGCTTGTTCCGGTTTCAACGAGCATAGGTGCAAAAGGGGTTGAGATGCCCCAATCAACCGATAAGCAATGTATTCGTTGGGTCGGTTTTGACGCCCACACCAAGTGATTTCCTCGCTTCGACCGGACAAGCAATGCTCCGCCGCTCATTGCTTTTCAAGCTGTCTCTTACGCTAGCATTAGCGGGATCGAGTGTGTCTGGCTGTTCGATTGCGCGCGTCAGGAAGACGAAAACGTCACTGGCTAATCATTCGTCCAGTACTACAGTTGCAGCCGCCGGACCAGCAGAATTGCCAGCACCGCAGCCCAACATGGTGGTCGAGGCCGGCTTTCAATCTCCTGGCGGCAATGACAACGGAGTTCTTCTTCAAGAAGGTGAAGCTGCACCGGATCGGTCGGAGCGCGACCAGTCAAACGAAGCTCCCCACCCGTCGACCGCGGCTGTCGACGTCGAAGTCGCTGCTCAAGTCGATCTTGGCGGGGAGTTGTGGTCCAGCAAAGAGGGTGACACCGTGCTGACGCTCGAACTGCTCGAGCAAATGGCGATGGCTCAAAACCCGGCAATTCAACAGGCGGCGGCCAGTGCCGGCCAGGCGCGAGGCATTCATCAACAAGTTGGCCTAAAACCGAACCCGACCGTTGGCTACTTTGGCCAAGAGATTGGCAACGATGGTACCGGTGGCCAACATGGCGGTTACGTTTCTCAGACTTGGGTTCGCGGAGAAAAGCTCGGATGGAATCGACGCGTGACCGCCCAAGATATTGCTGCCTTGAACTGGCAAGTTCACGTTCAGCAGCAACGCATCTGGACCGACTTGCGCATCGCTTACTACGACGCCGTGTCAGCGCAAGTACGGCGGCAACTCGCTGAAGAGTTTCGCAGCGTCGCCGAGCAGGCCGTCAAACTGGCAGGCGAAAAACTCGAAGCCGACGTTGGCACACGACCTGATCTGCTGCAGTCGGAGATCCAACTCAGCGAGGTCGATCTGTTGATTCAGCAGGCGGACATAGATCGTTCCGCCGCACTGCAACAACTGGCCGCGGTTTGCGGAGTGGTGGACTTCGGAGACACAACTGTCGCTGGCAACCGGGATGACTTGGCAAACATCGCCAGCCAGCCGCTGTTCGACCAAGAGTCGATGTTCATGGAAATCATCGCCAGCAGCCCAGAACTCGCCGTAGCCCAAGCACGCGTCGACCGTGCTTGTGCGAACTTGCACCGCCAACAACTGCAAGCCATTCCCAATGTTACGACGCAATTAGGCGTTGGGGCCGACGATGCCACCGGCACTGCGTTTTCAAATGTCCAGGTCAGCCTGCCCGTTCCAGTTCACAACAGTAATCAAGGCAACATACGAGCTGCGATGGCCGAGAACACAGCGGCGCAGCGAAATGTCGAGCGAATTCGGGCGCGGATTCGTAGGGATCTTGCACGGGCCCGAGGTGAGTACCTCGCGGCCGCGGCTGTTGTTCAGAATTTTCAATCCCGGATCCTGCCAAACGCTGAGGCTGCGTTGGAGTTGATTGGGCAGGGCAAAGAGGCCGGCGAGTTCGACTTTCTGCGTGTCCTGACCGCCCGCCGGGCCTACTTTGACTCCAACCTTCAGTTTGTCGCCGCCCTTGTCAAACTGGCCCAAGTCCAAGCTCGCATTCGTGGAAATCTCCTGGAAGATGGCTTGGGACAGAGCATCGACTACCAAGGTAGCGACGGGCTTCGCGGCCAAGCTCTCAGCGGCCTGTAGAGTATCACCACCGGGGCGATGGCTGTCTCGCTCAGCTGCAAAATTGCTCTGCGCCTGCTAAATAGTTAGACTAGGGTGCATTGCGGAGAACCTACCCATGTATCCAGTGTCATTGAAAACGATCCAGTTGCGGAAGCTCGCTTGCAGCGTGCTGCTAGCAATGATCGTGTTTCAGCTGGGAGCCTGTCCATGCGGCTGTTTGGAACACAACGCCTGGTTTCAGATGCTCGGTTTCGGCGACCACGATCATGGACTGGCGTCCACTGATGGCGTGACGTCCGTTCAAGACGCAGGCCATGATGACTGCACAGGTGAACTTGCGGCCGCTTATGTCGACAACTCTCGACTGCTGAACCGGGATCCCGCGTCGCGCTCCGCGTTCGAAACTAGCGCACCGGACAATCAACTGGGCGACACCACGACGCCCGATCTACGTGCCTTGCAACCAAATCGCGATGATTTGGCGATCATGCATGCGCCTGCGCTCTCTGCGCTCCAGGTCTATCGACTCTGAACTGGTTCTCAGTCTCGAATCACAGCGTTTAGTCCCTGCGGCTAGTCGTTGGTGTTTCAAACGCCAGTGTCTTCTGGGAACCAGTGTCTTCTGATAGCCAGTCGTCTTCTGAGAATCAGTTATGCCCAACCATCAACGTCAGCGTATTGGCCTGCGCGCGCTGTTTGCCGCCATGGTGTTGACAGCTGTCTTCGGCCTCGGATCCGCCGTTGAGTCGTTCCTCGCTCCGCCGACTTTCAGTAAAGCGAGCGACACCGATCATTCGCACTCGGCAAACTCGGCGGCAATAGCAGATCACGACGCGATAAACGATCACGAAAGCGACCATGAAGACGAAGAAGATCATCTGGCGCTGACGCGGCAGGCTTTCGAAAACTTGGAGCTTCGCATGGGACATGTGTCCCGAGGCGAGTACTGGAAGTCCATCCTCGTGCCCGGACGCGTGGTGGAGATTCCTGGGCACAGCAGCTTGTCGATTCCCGCGCCGGTTACGGGCATCGTTGATCGGGTTGATCTGCTGGCGGGACAAACGATCGAAGCCGAATTGCCGCTGTTCACTATTCGAATTACGGACGAGGCGCTGATCAACGCGCAATCCCAACTCTTGGAACTGTTGTCCCGTCAGGAAGTCGCTCAACAGGAGATCGATCGTCTACAACCGTTGGTTTCCTCTGGTGCGGTGTCAGGGTCGAAGGCGCGAGGTCTGCGGTATGAAGTCAGGCAATTGCAGGCGCGGGAAGCGGCTTTGCGGCAAGAGTTGGCGACGCGCGGGATGTCGGAAACCGCCATCGAACAACTGATCGATGATCGGCAACTTATGAAGTTAACCACCGTGTTCGCGTCCGACCTGCCACGACGTAACCGGGATCCACTGGCGGCCGCAGACGGCCAAGATAGCTTTGGCTACTCCGTCGAATCGTTAGCAGTTCAGCCCGGCAGCGCCGTCCAGCGTGGCGATGCACTTTGTACCGTCGCGTATCATCCAACACTCTACCTGAAAGGCACGGCCTTCCAGGATGACCTGCATGTTCTGGAGCGAATCATCGATCAACGATGGAAGATCACCGTAGAAACTCATGAACCAGGCCATCAGCATGGCTCGGACCTTCAGCTGGAACTACTGAGAATCGAAAACCATGTGGACGAACAAACCCAAACGGTCCAATTCTTCCTCGAGCTCCCCAATCAAGTGACATTCGCGCGCGAGCGCGAAGGGCGCAAATTTGAACAATGGCGTTTCCGCCCCGGCCAACGACTCCACTTGAGACTGCCTGTGGAACGGTGGCGCGATCAATTGACGTTGCCGGCAGACGCGGTGGTCGTCGACGGACCAAACGTCTTCGTGTTCGCCCAGCATCACGACGCACACAATCTTGCACCAGAAGAATCTTCAGGGGGGAGTCCTTCGCTCAGTCTTGTGACCACCCAGTTGGCTTCTGAACAACCGCAGGCCGCATCGGCTGACGAACCTCTCCATGATGACGAACATCACGCGTTCATCGAACTCGAACCCGTGCCCGTACGTTTGTTGTATCGCGACGACAAGACAGTCGTAATTGCTGACGATGGCCAACTGCATTCGGACGACAACATCGCCCTGAACAATGCTTACCAACTGTATCTGGCCATGAAGATGCAGGCTGGCGCGGGCGGCGGCCACCATCACCACGACCATTGATTCGAGATCGCCGAGTTGCCTTCCATGCTGAACGCCGTCATCCGACTTGCCCTGGCCAACCGTCTTGTGGTTGTGTGTACTGCCATCGCAGTGCTGGTCGTAGGCAGTTTGGCGGTTCGCTCGTTACCCATCGATGTGCTCCCGAGTTTGACTCGTCCACGCGTCGTCATTGTTACCGAGTGCGAAGGGCTCGCTCCCGAGGAAGTCGAACAGCGCGTCACGCTACCCCTTGAATCCGCCATGAATGGCGCTGCGGGCGTTATCGCCGTGCGTAGTTCCTCTGACATCGGCTTGTCGGTGATCAACGTCGAATTTGATTGGGGTACCGACGTACAAAGTGCTCGCCAAACCGTTCAAGAGCGGTTGACCATCACTACGGACCAGCTGCCTCCGGACGTCCGACCACAAATGGGACCTAGGTCATCCCTGCTAGGCCAGATCGCGCTCGTCGGCTTGTGGAGCGAAGACGGTACGACGTCACCTATGGAACTGCGGACGATGGCGGACTGGGTCGTACGTCAGCGACTACGCAAGATCCCTGGCGTTTCGCAGGTGATCACCATGGGCGGTGACCGCAAGCAATATCACGTGCTCGTCGACTTTCATGAGATGCACCGCTATGAAACGAGCCTCGCAGAAATCGAGTCCGCCCTACGGGCGAGCAATGAGAACGTAACCGGCGGCTTCATGGGCCGGGATGGCCAAGAATTCTTGATTCGAGGCCTGGGGCGCTTTAGCAGCGCCGAAGAAATTCGAAACACAGTCCTGCGGACTGGAGCTGACCGACCACTGCTGCTGGAACATGTTGCCTCTGTGAAAGAAGTTGCCCAAACCAAGCGCGGCGATTCGTCGGTCAACGGTCTGCCAGCTGTGGTGCTAACGATCCAAAAGCAACCCAAGGCCGACACACGCGAAGTCACTGACGCAATACACGCGGCTCTGAACGAACTCAAACCATCGTTGCCTGACGGAGTGCGATTGCGAACGACTTATGAACAGCGGGAGTTCATCGACCACAGCGTGGCCAATGTCATCGAAGCTTTGCGTGACGGCGCTATTTTGGTCGTCATCATTTTGTTTCTCTTCCTTTTTAACTTTCGCACGACGTTCATCACTCTAACGGCGATTCCGATTTCCGTGCTGGTAACCGCGTTGCTGTTTCGTTGGTGGGGATTGTCGATCAACGTCATGACCCTGGGTGGCTTGGCAGTCGCGTTGGGTGAGCTAGTCGACGATGCAATTGTCGATGTCGAGAATATCTACCGACGACTCAAGCAGAACGCTTGCCTAGCTGTACCGCGTCCCGTCTTGCAAGTGATTTTCGAAGCGAGTGTCGAGGTCCGCAATGCGATTATCATCAGTACGATGTTGGTGGTCATCGTCTTCGCGCCGTTGTTCGCTCTTTCGGGCATGGAAGGCCGTCTGTTTACGCCACTCGGTATCGCGTACATCGTGTCCATTGTCGCTTCGACACTGGTATCACTGACCTTAACGCCCGTGCTCGCGTATTACTTGCTACCCAATGAAAGAGCTTCGTCCAGTCAGTCCGATGGAATCATGCTGCGAGGCCTGAAGGCGATCTCTCGGCCGGTTATTCGTGCCAGCATGACTCCGGTCGGACTCACCAGCTCGCTGTCGGTACTGGGCATGGCCTGCGTAGCTGGTGGTGTGATTGCTTGGAACATCGGTCGAGATTTCTTGCCTCCGTTCGACGAAGGCGCCGCCCAAGTCAACCTGTTTGCCCCGCCAGGAACATCCCTCGAGGTCAGCCGCGAGATAAGCCGCATGGCCGACCGAAACTTGAGCCAGTTGGTCAAGTCCGCGGACAACCCGCAAGCTCCATTGCTGTGGTTTACTTGCCGCACCGGCCGAGCCGAACAGGACGAGCATGTCATGGGAGTCAACATCAGCGAATACGTAGTCACGCTGAATCCGGACTGTGGGATGACCCGCGGCCAAGTGATCGAAGCCCTGCACGAGGCCGTCGAGCACGTGCCGGGTGTGGAGACGGAAGTCGAACAGCCAATCGCTCACCTCATCAGTCACATGCTTTCTGGTGTCACCGCACAAATCGCGATCAAGCTGTACGGAGACGATCTTCAAACACTTCGCCAGGAAGCTGAACGGATTGAACATGCGATCGAGGATATTCCCGGCATCGCTCCGCCGTTGGTCGAGCAACAGCAACCGACACCGCAATTCCGTGTCGAACTGAAGCACGATATGTTGGCCTACTACGGTGTGTCCGGCAGTTTCGTCAATCACTTCGTTGAGACGGCTCTTCATGGGCAAGAAGTTTCTCGGATGATCGATGGTCAACGCTCGTTCGATATACTGCTTAGACTCGATGAATCACAGCGTCGTGATCTAGACAACCTGCACCGAATGCCTCTCGAATTGCCCAACGGAAAGCGGGTCCCGCTGGCGGCTGTCGCCGATGTCTACAAAGCCGCGGGGCCGAATACCATTCACCGCGAAGATGGGCGACGACGCATCGTGGTCCGCGTGAATACCCTTGGTCGCGACGTGGGTAGCGTCGTCGATGAAATCAAACGTCGCATTGCCGCGTCTGTCGAGTTACCCGAAGGCTACTTCGTTACGTTTGAAGGACAGTTTGAAGCACAGCAACAAGCCAACTCGAGAATCTTCTGGCTCAGTTGTGTCGCTTTGCTGGCCGTCTTCTTAGTGCTCTATTCAACCTACAACTCAATCAGCATCGCCTTTCAGCTCTTGGTAGCTTTGCCGGCCGCCTTCGTTGGTGGAATCGCCGGCCTGTACCTGACCAACCAGACGTTTTCCGTCGCGGCAACGGTCGGTTTCGTCTCCCTTGGCGGCATCGCGACCCGCAACGGCCTGCTTCTGACATCAACGTATCTGAAGCGGGCTAGAGACGGACAGATCACTGAAGATGACATCGTGCAAGGTAGCCTCGATCGCCTGGCCCCCGTACTGATGACCGCGCTCACGACGGGACTGGGCCTCATCCCACTCGTCTACGGCGGAGAGCAACCGGGCAAAGAGATTCTGTTTCCAGTTGCAACCGTGATTCTAGGCGGGCTGGTAACCGCGACTCTGGCTGAGTTCTTCATTCGCCCAGGACTCTTCTGGTTTCTTTCTCCCGAGGATCTAGGAGTTCGGCAGCCGGAGTCGGTGGCACCTTTGTCATTGCCCAGCTCCAAGATCATCAGCCTGAGACACGCGCGGTCCGCGGCTACAACAAACTAATTTACCGAGATACCCACCGGCGGAATATCCGGCGTAATCTATTGAAAGGACACCTACCGATGAACAAGCTCAACGTCAGACTACTCTGGCAGATGTGCGCATCGCTCATAGCGGTCTGCGGGACCTGTGCCTACGCACAAGATAGCGTCGAGTTCTTAAATGGGACCAAGCTGACCGGTAAGATCCTAGAGATTCGCAAGGCCGCCAAGGAATTCGACTTTGAGACGTCAATTGCCGGACAATCGGTCTCACGCACGTATCAGTACTCGGCGATTCACGCAGTCACTTACAACGGCAAGCGTTTTGTCATCAACCAGCTTCCCTCCAACAGCGGGAACGACCCAAAATCGGAGACGGTCCGCGGAGAAAAGACCGAGGACGAGGTGCGCCAAATCATCGACAGTGAAGGCGCGAGCGAACCTGACTGGCTGGCCACGACACGCATGAATCACCCCAAGAGCCTGGAACTGGACTGGCCGCTGAAAGCCGATGGGCCTTGGAACGAGTCGAAGAATGTCGGCCAATACTTGTGGGGGCGCGTCAACCCGAATCCAAGTCGCTGGCGGCCGGGCATCAAGTTACTGTACGAGTGCGTTCGACTGCACGAAGGCAAATCGGATCTACTGAAACGTGATTATTCTGCGCTCGGTTCCAAGTACTTTGAGCTATTTCAAGACTACCCGCGTGCTGCCTACTGGTTCGAAAAAGCTGGTGTACGGATGAACCAGCCGACAGGTATTCATCTGGCTGAGTGCTATTACCGACTTGGCAACAAATCCATGGCGATGAAACTGATGCGCGGACAATCGCTGCACTTCGACTCGATCAAGTTGCTGGGGGAAATGGGTGAGATTGACGAAGCGTTGAACGTCACCAGAGTCTACGGCAACACCCGTGCATTCAACGAAGCGTTTCTTAACGCGGGAGACGCGCTCCGCTCGGTCGGACGACTGGACGAAGCAATTGAGTATTACCAGAAGGTTCTTGATCGCAACGAAGCTCGCAATGCCGAGTATTTGGCACGCTACCGTGGCCGAGCCAGCGATTCAATCAATGCCATTCGGCTATTCGATAAAGCGGATGTATCCAAAGTCGCAAATGGCCAGTACACGGATAAGGCCGTTGGCTACAACGGTGATTTGCACGTCCAAGTGACGGTGGCTGACGGCAAGATTACCACTGTCGAAGTCATCAAGCACAAAGAGAAACAGTTCTATGCCGCGCTGACAGATACTCCGCGCCAGATCATGGACACACAGGGTATCCGCGACATTGATGGTACTAGCGGCGCAACGATTACTTCGCAAGCCATTGTCAACGCAACGGCACGCGCGCTAGCCCAGGGAGCCGATCAATGAACTGGATGCTCAGAACGATTGCTGTCGTGGTCGCCTGCGTTTGGTGCTCGCCGCTGCCGGCACAATCATCCCCTTGGCGAACTGGCCGGTTCCGTTGGAGGGTTAGCCAACCAATTCTGTCTGTCGCCCAAGAGCGCTTGCCGCGCTCCGAACACCCGTGGATAGCTGTGAAAGACCCCAGCATCGTCCGCTACCAAGACAGATGGCATCTGTTCTGCACGTTGAGAAAGCAACAACAGGGACAGGGTAGAATTCGCATCGGCTATTGCAGCTTTGAAGACTGGCCAGATGCCGCCCACGCCGACTGGAGCGTCTTAGATTTGACGATGGATTATCACGGCGCGCCTCAAGTGTTTTACTTTGAACCGCAGCGCCAATGGTACCTGATCTATCAGGCTGCCGATGACAGCCGCGGCCTCAAGTACGGCCCGTGCTATTCGACGACCAAGACACTGGACGACGCGGAGAGTTGGACAAAGCCCGAACCACTTTACGTGGTGCCAGACGGTGAAAAGGCGGGGCTGGACTTTTGGGTCATTTGCGACGACAGCTACGCTCATCTGTTGTTCACGTCGTTGGACGGACGCATGTGGCACGCACAAACTCGTCTTAGTGACTTTCCCAATCGTGGCTGGACCCGACCCCAAGTTGCCTTGAAAGCCGACATCTTCGAGGCCAGCCATACGTACAAGATCAAGGGCGAAGACGCGTATGTGACCTTGGTTGAGGCTCAAAACGGCAAACGCCGATACTTCAAATTGTTCACCGCGAAGCAGTTGTCTGGACCCTGGTCGCCACTAGCTGCCTCGAGGAACCAACCTGCCGTATCGGTCGTCAACGTGGTCAACCAGGACACCTCATGGGCGACCTCTTACAGTCACGGTGAATTTTTGCGGACGGGCTACAACCAACGGCTTGAAATCGACCCCCAGTCCACCCGCATTTTGTTCCAAGGTGCGAGTGACCGAGAATATCAACGAGGCGGCTATGGTGACATCACGTGGCGGTTGGGCTTGCTGGACCTGGAGGCTTCGCCATGACGCAACCTCAACTGACCAAGTTTGCAAGTCGCATCCTTGCGATCTCGTTCTTGGTCCTCGCTGTACTGCTAGCTTGCGGGCTAGGGATGCGGTGGGGTTCCGTTGCCGAGTGGAATGACGCCAGTCGAGTTTGGGGCTGGCTCGTCACTGGTGTCTGCTGCTTCCTTGGATTGATGTTGGTTCAATCCGGCTGGAACGATCAGCGATCGCCGGCGGTTTTGCGATTGGATTGGTTCCTGCCAGTCATCCGGCGGCTACCCGTGAATACCCAGCCCGGTAATTCACTCTTGGGTCGATTGCTGAGAAAACTGGCCCTCGGTGTCCAGTCGGATTGGCAGCGCAAGAGGCGCGGAAAAGCGCGGAAACTGCTGCGCCAGCTTGGGCTGTCGTGGGTCGCCTCCCCGCTGCGCCGACTCACTCAGACGATTTGCCTGCTGCTGTTCTGTTGGTTGTTCTTCTATGTTTGCTGGCCGTACCACGCCCGGCCCAACCAGACTCAAACCATAGGCAGCGTTACCTTTACCGCTTTCGATCAAGATTCAGGAGTCGCCCATTTCACGATTGCAGCAGACGAACCAACAGTCCGCATCGGCCAGCACATCTTTCTACGCCCAACCGACAAGACCACGCCACCGACCTCAACAGAAGAATTGCTGGGTGAGTTTACCGTCGTCCAGAACTCAGGCGACCAGCTTGCCTTAAAGCCGGTCGGCCAACTGAGCCCGATGCTGTTGGACGTGGTCACCGGACTTTCCAGCAACCGACAGTTCGAGGTGACCGACCGCAGTCCGTTGGCATGGCCGGATCACTATGCGACCAGCCTGGAAGCCAAGGAATTTGTTCCGGCGGAAATTTTTCTGATGATTGATCCCTTGGTCAGTCTCTCCACGGCAATTGCCTCGCGCAGCTGGGTCTGGTCACTTGGCTGCGCGGCAGCGATCTTATTGGTTTGCGTAGTTATCCCGCGAGGATTTTGCGGCTATCTATGTCCTCTGGGAACAACCATCGATCTGTTTGATTGGGCCCTAGCTGGACGGACGAAGCGATTTCAAGTGCCCGCGGATGGTTGGTGGGTGCACATCAAGTACTATTTGTTGGCCGCGATCTTGCTGTCTGCCTGCGGCGGAATCCTCATTTCAGGGTTCTTCTCGGCCATCCCGGTCGTGACGCGTGGCTACCTGTTTTTGTTGGATCCGTTGCAAAGCGGCGTTGCCCGGGGATGGCACCTCGTGCCCGGCTTCAACATCGGTCACTTGCTCAGTCTCGGATTGTTCTTCGGTGTACTCGGACTAGGATTCCTGCGTCCGCGGTTTTGGTGCAAGTACGTCTGTCCGAGCGGAGCCGTGTTTTCGATTGGCAATCTGTTTCGAGCCACGGAACGTAAAGTCGAATCCAGCTGCATTCATTGCAACAAATGCGTGGAAATCTGTCCCTTTGACGCGATCAAACCCGACTTCACAACGCGAACGACCGACTGCACACTCTGCCAATCTTGCGCAGGTGTTTGTCCAACGCACGCGATCAAGTTCGTGGAGCGGACCAATTTGGTGCAGCTCAAGGTCGACGACGAACCACCCACTAACGAAACCGCACTTGGGCGTCGAGGTTTTCTCTCTCTGACCGCCGGCACGGCAGCTAGCGTTGCGGGAGCCGCTGGCGCAACGCTGCTGGGCAAAGCCTACGGGGCCAATTTGGGTAGCGACGACCCGTTTTTGCCGGTACGCCCGCCTGGCAGTGTGCCGGAACAGGAGTTCTTGGAAATGTGCATTCGCTGCGGCGAATGCTTCAAAGCTTGTCCAAACAATGTGTTGCATCCCGAGAGCTTTCAGCAGGGATTCGAAGGACTGTGGACGCCTATGGTCGAAGCCGACTGGGCGGGTTGCGAATCCAGTTGCAACGCTTGCGGACAGGTCTGTCCTACGGGAGCCATTCGCGCTTTGCCACTCGACGAAAAAAGGCACGCACGCATGGGGCTGGCGATTGTCAACGAATCGACCTGTCTACCCTTTGCTGGCCGGGAAGCTTGCGACCTGTGTGTGCAAGAATGCACGGCGGCTGGCTACGACGCGATTGAATACACGCAAGTTGGCGTGCAGGTCGATCCGCAAGGTCATCCCATCGAAGGCACCGGCTACGCTGCTCCTGTCGTATTGGAGGACAAGTGTGTGGGCTGTGGACTCTGCCAGACGCGATGCTTCGCCATCAACGTCAAAGAACGCCATGTGCTCAGTGAGTCCGCCATCATTGTCGAAGCCGGTGAGGGTAAGGAAGACCGGTTGATGTCGGGTTCCTACAAGCGGCTGCACCAGCAACGTATCCAGCTGTCTCCCAGTCCATTTAGTGCCGATCGCTCAAATAGCCTGGCCCCGGTCGAAGACGCGGATACCACTTCCATTGCAACTCCGGATCCCTTCGGCGTCCAAACCAACGAAGCCGAATCCGACAGTCCCTTCTAAACCTCTCAGTTCAGACTTAGAGCGCATTTTCAAACTCCCTTTCGGGCTGTGATCGTCCTTCGGCTTCATCGACTGATTGCATCAACCGCCCGTGGACCTTGGCTTTCCGTAGCGGGATTCGGATGCGTCTTCGTCGGAGCCCCGGTTACGATCCAACCGCTTGCGCGCACACCCGGACGCAAGTAGCGTTCGTCCGGCCAGGATTCGTTGCTATCGGCTTGGACGAGAATTCGAAACTTGCCGTCGTCAGCGGTGGGCTCGATGGTTGTCACTTGACCTCCAAACGAGCCAGTGGATTGCACCGCCGGCCAACCTTCAAACTGCAATCGAACGTGGTCACCTCGCTGCACACGCGGCACATCATCCCCGGAGATCCATAGTTTGACCGCCCGTTCCGATGTTTCGGGAACGATCGTGAACAGTTCGTCGCCCTCCTTCAGGGCTTGCCCCTGTTCGAACGCGTTCGGCAGTAACAAGGTTCCATCACGAGGTGCTTGAATCATAAGTCGGTCAAGCTCTGAAAGCCGGATATCGACGCCCTGGATTTCCTGTTGAATAGTCGCAGCTTGCTCCAATGCATCCTCTTGCATGGCCCGCGCGTAATCGACTTTCGCTTTGGCTTCCCGTTCTTTCTGGATACGTTCACTCTTCTTGGATTCCCATTCCTCCATGGCCGCAGTGACTTGCAGCTTGGCAGACTGCAGTTCGGAGGCAGCCACATCCCAGTCCTTTTGGTAACTTTCAATCTTCGCCTTGGCAACTAGTCCATCTTCAAACAGACTTCTCTGCCGTTCGTAGGTCAAACGAGTCTGCAGTTCCTTGGCCTCGAACCCGGCTACTAGGTGCTGCTTCGCATCCCACTTCGCTTTGGCAGCATCGATCAACTCGTCCGCTGCCGCTACAGCGGCGACTTTCGCCGCCTCAAGATCGACAATGTTCTCACCATGCGCGTCCACCATCGCCTTGGCAGTTGCAAGTTTGGCCTCGAGATCCTTAGCACTGGCCTCTAATGCGGCAACCTGTTGGGCACGATTGCGCTCTATCTCGACCAGAACTTCACCCCGCTTTACCGCACTGCCCTCCACGAAGGTATCGCTGAGTCGGCGCACGGTTCCATTGACCGGTGAACGCACGGATTTCTGCTGTTCTGGCGAGACGAATGCCACCACTTTGCCGGCACCCCAAACGTAAGCGGCGTTAGCCTTCGCAAACCCTTCCATGCCAGGTTTAGCCGGATCCTGCCCTGGAGCCGCACCGATCCAGGGCGGCAACCACTCGACGTGCTGGCTGTCAAAATGCTTGCCATCCTTGCTCACCACCACTTCGCCCGCGATCAATCTCACTTCGAACTGGATTTCGTCGTGGCGCCAAACTCGGAAGTTGTCGGTGACGAACTCGGTGTCCGAGCCCTTTTGTCGAATCACTAGTTGCTGACGACCAGCGCTGATTTCAAACGCCTTGTCGCCGTCTTCCACCTCGATTTGCTCGCCCTCAATCGTGGCTTCCAACGATTCGTCCATGAGTGCCACGCGTATCGTCCCGTTACCCGTCTGAAGGTAAAACACAACGCCGGCAATGAGCGCTGCAACGAACATGGTCGCGGCTGTCGCAGTAGGCAAAAAGCGATTGTGTTTTCGGGCCGGTTGAAGTTGAAGCGGAGGTGACTCTCGCGCGGGCTCGATGGTCTGCAACAAAGATTCGAGTGCGGTGGCGACTTCGGCCGGAGTCTGGAATCGCTCGTCGGGATCCTTGGCCATCATTCTTGCCGCGATGATGTCAAGCTCGACGGGAATGTCATCGCGCAGAGTTTCGAGGCGTTCCGGCTCTGTCCAGGCATGGCTTCTCAGCTTGTGCAAGACGCTTCCACTGTCAAACGGCGGACGACCGGAAAGCAGATGGTATAGCGTCACGCCCAGGCTGTAGATATCGCTGCGGACATCGGCCTGACGGGCGTCTTCGGCTTGCTCGGGCGAAATGAAGTCTGGGGTGCCCATGATCGCGCCAGCGGTCGTTAACTGGCTGCGGACGTCGCCGGTATTGGCAACTGCCGCCACCTCTGGGGCCAGAGAAGCGAGACCGAAGTCCAGTATCTTCACCGTACCGTCCAACGTGAGCATCAGATTGTGAGGCTTGATATCGCGGTGAACCATCCCCTGCTCATGCGCGTGGTGCAGTCCGATCGCTGCCTGATGGATGTACTGGCACGCTTCAATGACCGGTAGCGCGCCGCGCTCCTTGATGATGTGGGCAAGATCGACTCCGTCGACGTACTCCATCACCATGAAGTGGTAATCACCGGCATTGTCCGCGTCGTGAGCCGTGACAATGTTGGGATGCGATAGCTTCGCGGCCGTCTTGACTTCTCGATGGAATCGATCCATCGCTTCAGGTTTGCGTACGAACTCGCGGTTGATAACCTTCAGCGCGACTGTCCGTTCCATCTTGCGATGCCGAGCTTCGTAGACACTACCCATGCCACCTCTGCCAATCAGCCTGACAATCTCGTAGCGAGGGTGTTCCGCGAGCGGAGCAGGAATGTCCAGCGAAGACGAGGACGAGTTGGGTAGCTCGCTGTCGTGATCAACGATTTTTTCGCTTGGCAGTTGTTCCGCTGCCTGCAGCAGTTCGACGAACCTGTCATCAGCTGACAAGTCGGCTATGGTCTCACAGCACGGCTCGCACTCGCTAATGTGCCTCTCGATCACGGTCGCTTTATCGGGAGACAGTTGACCGAGTCCGAAGGCGTGCAATTCGGCGCGGCTGGGGTGGATCGTTTGCTCAGACACAGTTCATTCTCCGCCGTTGAATCTTCAGCGTTCGCCGGCCCGGCCACAGACCCATCGGTCCGCGACGTGCCGCTATCTAGAAAGAGCCGAACCTGCCGAAGTATGTTAGCCTTCGACCAAAAAACCCGAGGAAGCATCCACCAACCCTTGGGTCTCTTGACGTAACCTTCTCAGCACTCTGGACTTAGCGGTTACAACAGCGTTCAAAGAAATTTGCATTTCTGATGCCACATCTCGCGGTCTTTCTCCCTTCAAGGCAACCCGATAGAACGCCTTCCATGTCTTAGGAGCAAAATGCGGCTCGACCATTTCGAGTAGTTGTCGCAACACGTACCGATCGTGCTCTTCGTCCCAGAGGCGGCTCAAATCGCTGGCTGGGTTCTCCAGTTCCGCCAGCCTTCGGTCGATATTGGAATCACCACCTGCCTCGCGCCGACGATCTCGTGCCCTCCAGAAATTTCGCAGTCGGTTGACCAAAATCTCCTTCAGCCACGCCCGAAAAGCTCCCGGCTGCCCTCGATGTTCGAACTTGGTGAGATCCTTGGTTACGGCCAGCAGCACCTCTTGCACAAGGTCTTCGGCATCGCTGTCTTGGACTTCGTACTTATGCAACCATATTCTGATTAGCGGTGCATACAGTTCGACAAGTCGAGTCCATGATTCGGACTCGGGCGAGCGACGGAGGCGATTCAGTAGACTGAGTGACGTTTCGGTCATCGACTTAGTATCGGGCGCAAGCCAGCCCGTGGCAATGAATGCTTATCAGTTCACTTCACCCGACCGGGTGAAATGCTCGGGCGCGACAGTCGCCGATTTAGAACCTATCCGAAACCTGACAGCGGGTAGGAGTGCCCGTCTTACGGTCAACTCTTCAGATAGCCTATCATTTTGGAGTCGTCTCAAATTCAACCCACTCAATATCTCGCGGAACCTTGTCTGGTTCCAAACGAGTCGAGTGCAGCAGTTGAACTTTCCACTGGTCGTGCTCTCTGACCATGACCGCACTCTCAAGCCAAACGACGGTTCGCATTCCGCCGTCACGATGAATCTCAGCCTTGTTCCAGTAGCTCACCCAAGCCATGTCGCCCTTTTGTCGAGCTCGAATCTGCTTGAAGAAATTCTTTCGCACGTACGGTTTGCCCTTGGGTTGGACCGCATCGACGAGTTTCTGCATCGTCCAGTCTTCGCCATGTTCGAGTAATTGAAAGTCCTCGGTTGCAGTGTCTTGCATAGCTTTGCCATCGTGTTTGGACATCGCGGCAAACAGTTCTTTGACCGGCTGAAACGCTGGATGGTCCGCAGCTTCAACCTTCTCGCCCAAAAGCACGGCTCCAAAAACGCAGACCCAGACATACAAAGTTTTGCGTACCAAACGAGTGATCTCCATGACTTGTGCTCCAGTTGCGTAGGTGAATCGGGGCCCAACTAAGCATTCTACATTGAGACGAAGATCCCAGCAGGTTGGAGTCCAGGCTTCAGCCGTTTTCAGTTTCTGAGGATCTCGACTGCGGCTAAAGCCTGGACTCCAGCGAAAGGCGGCGGGAGTAACACTAACCATCAGGAAGCACGCCATCAACATATTGCTGCACCGAATAGTTCATTAACTTCTCTCTGTATCCGCGTGTTGCTCGTCGCTTTCCTGGTTCGCTCGCGTATGTTTGACAGTGCCCCCAATGAGGTGACAGCCACTTATCATCACTGTTACGGTCAGGACCAAGAACAGCCAATGATACCAATGCAGCGGACCACGAATTGGATTCTTCAGAACAAATGTGTCGAATGCGAAGAAGCAGGCGGTCCAGACCAAGATAAAGCTAAGCCAAACAAGAAGGCGGATCGTCTGTGGGTTGCCTTCTATGGTTTGAGTTCGTGCGCAGGTCGCTGGGGTTTGTCGTCGAAAGTAAACCCACATCACTACAAATGAAAGTGGTACTAGACAGTATCGAAAGTGGCCAGTCAGGTAACCGCAAACTCCTGACACAATGCACGCGAAGATTGTCGCGATCGCAAAAAGGCGATCCCACCGTCGGCGTGTGAACTGGATCGTCTGCGGTGGTGGCATGTCCAGTTGCTGCTCTTCAGTGCGTCGAACGCGGCCAATCACTCGCTTTGGAGGGTTGACTTTCGGCTCTCAGTGACATTGTCACGCGGTCGAATGCATTGGCGGTTGGGCTTACGAACATGTTTACTGTTTTCTGCTTGGAGAATGGTTCATTTTCATGTACACACCTCCCTGCTCAAGCTCAGCAAGCATTTGATTGAGGCGTTTCTGCTTCGTCTGATCACGCTTGGCGGCGTTGATCCACCCGATGTAGTCATTCTGCTGATAGGCCGGACGTTCGCGGTAAGCCGCCATCAACGCCTCACGTTCGAGGGCGTCCAATACAAACTTCGGAATCCTGTGAACTTGACGCTTGAGGTTCGCTTTGTTGCTACTGGGCATGCTCATTAGTCCCTTTTGACAACCACACGGCGGCGACGAGAGATAGCCTATGTAAGCACGCCAACGAACTCGTATGCAACTATTGGCTATCAAACTATCCACCGAGAACGTATTGAACTCCGGCGATCATTAGAACGAGCACAATTGCGACGATCAAGCAAAATACCAGCACAGCTGCTACGCAGCCGAAGGTGATTTTGCCTGCGGGATGTTCGGTGGACGAAATATCTATCCCGCCATCACGCATGTCGATCAATCGATCATGAAACCAGTCACGGAGCGATTGCGGATCACCATCACCATCGGTTGCGGGAGAGATAGTGCCGATCGCCTCAAATTCCATGACGTGGACAATCGGCGGGTCGGTCTGCAGGTCGATCAGGTGCTGCCATCCACCACCATCGTCACCGACAAACAAGTATTGGTTAGGAAGTGCTTCGTATTCCGTCCCGAAGCTCTTGCGTTTGGAGCGCAGTTCTTCGTTGCGTTTGATAATCGCATCAGCGTCGTCCCAGAGGTCACCGTGTTTCGTGCCGCGATCGTAGACGACGGGGTAGTTGAGTAGCAACTGGCGATAGTCGTGCGGAAGCGATATGCCAAGTGCGTCTTCGATTCGATTTGCGTCTTCGGGCGTCATTCAGTAAACGCATTCAGTAGCATTACGTATGAAACTTGAGTCGCGTGAATGCTCTAGCTTGCATGTCGACTCACATGCACTAGAAACTGTCGGCGTCGACGTAGGCGTCAATGACGACTTGTTCGCCTTCAGCACCTTTGCGCGAGTTGCCGTGTTCCATGCCAAGCACGCCATCGAACTCGCGTGAATGGATGTATCTGAACACATTGCGATAGTTGATCTCGCCCGTGCCCGGTTCTTTGCGTCCTGGATTGTCGCCGCATTGGAAGTAGCCAATCTCGTCCCAGCACTTCTCGATATTCGGGAGCAGGTTGCCCTCCGTGATCTGCTGATGATAGATGTCGAACAGGATCTTGCAGGATGGACTGTCCACCGCCTTGCAGATCGAATACGCCTGTGGAGAACCTTGAAGAAACACGCCGCCATGGTTGGCGTACCAATTGAGCGGTTCCAGCACCATCACCAATTCGTGCGGCTCAAGAATGTCCGAACATCGCCTTAGCAACTCGATGACGTTGGCCGTCTGATAGCCCATAGCGAGTCGATCACGTCCCGTTTCATCGAGGTTGCCTGGAACGACGGTCATCCATTTTGCATTGACTCTTTTGGCCACTTCAATGGAATCTCGGATGTCTTTCAGAACGGAATCCCAAACGGCTTCGTCTTTGCGGGCGAAAGTGAGTTTTCCGATCGACCCATGGGCCACGAAAACACCCATCTGCATCCCGAGTCGCTCCATGGTTTGCCCGATCTTCTCTTGCAGCTCGACCGGACGCGCCTTCATGCGGTTGTCTTCCCAGGCCGTGAAGCCCTGGTCGGCCGCGAATTTGAGCTGGTCGATCGGATCCTCGCCGGCCAAGTTCTTAAACATGTTGAAATGAGGAGCATACTTCAACTTGAACTTGTGCTTTTGGGTAACGGCCTTGGCAGGTCTTGGATCGACGGCAACAGCAGCCGCACCGACGGCAGCGCTAGTGGTAAGAAATGTGCGACGTTTCATGATGAAAATCCTTAAGGCAATCAGATTTAGAAGCGACACTGCACGCCGAGGACTGTCGCCAATCTACTGACGTACGTGCTTTCGCAGCATGGGAGTTCATTCGACTCCCATTTCTTTCAGCAAATGGTTGGCACCGAAGACGTTACCGGTGATCCACAGGGCGTAACGAATATCGACTCCAATCGACCGGCTGTAAGCTTCGTTCCAAGCGAAATCGTTGATGGTGGCCTCAAACGCGCGGTCAAAATTGACGCCGACCAATCGCCCTTCATGATTCAAAATCGGGCTACCCGAATTGCCGCCGGTGGTGTCTGTGTCGTACAAGATCCCCGTCGGAACATCTTTCAGTTTAGGGTGCACGAATGACCCAAAGTCGCGTTGAGCGTGCTTTTCAACGATCGATGGTGGTAGAACAAAAGGAGCCACCCCAGTAGCTTTCGCGACGGCACCACCTAAAGTTGTAATGGGCGATTTGTAAACCGCATCCTCGGGGGAGTATCCCTTCACGTGACCGTACGTCAAACGGAGCGTCGAATTCGCGTCCGGCACAAAATTCTGTTTCAAGAACTCTTGCTTGACGGTGACCAGTTCGCCGTAGAGCTGGTCGAGCTTTCCTTCGCGCGACTTGGATTGCTCGCGTAACTCCAGGTACTTTGGATACAGACGAATGATGGCCGAGATGGCTGGATCGTCCATGGCCGCAAGTTGCTCAGGAGTCTTATCATGGCAAGCCTGGACGACTTCCGCACTGCCCAACGACGTCGCAGCATACAATTCGGCGAGCGAATCCTCGGCAGGCAACTGATCGGCAATATCTTGCGTCTTGCCACCGGAGGCCCGGACGCGCCGCAGCATTTCCTGCAGGATGATCCGATCGGTCGGCGGATGGTAGTCCTCTACTGCCAACGCAAGGCGACGGCGTGTCAGATCGAAATTTCGATCCATGTACGGCGTTTCTCGTTCTACATCGGCCTTTTGCCGCTCGACCGCCGCATCGTAAATCGTGAACGCAAAGTACATCAGGCGGCTGGCTGAGCGAATATTCTCGATGTCTAACTCGTGGCGGTTGGCCTCCATCTCTGCGTAAACGCCAGCGATGTCTTTTAGCAAAGCTCCGTACTTCTCGCGGCGATCGTCATCTGAATTGATGAACGACTGCAATTCGGCCTCGGCCTCGGCCCTGGTGGCCACAATATTCTTTCGTACCAGTCCTTTGAGCTGACCGCGCGATCGCTTTTCGACATTCGCCAAACTCTTCATGCGGGATGAATGCTTGAGCGCTATGGCTCGATCTTCCTTGCCGGCCTGTTGCATTTGTTCGATTTGCCACTGATAGAGGTCGACCACGTAAGGCAGTCGCACATTTTGTTCATACTTTAGAAAGCTGGCTGTCTTGTGCCTGGCCGTACGGCCAGGGTAGCCAATGAGCATCACAAAATCACCTTCATCTACGCCCTTGGGTTCGACCCGAATGAACCTCTTTGGCTGATAAGGCACGTTGTCTTTGGAGTATTCGGCGGTCGAACCGTCGGGAGCCACGTAGGCCCGCATAAACGAAAAGTCACCGGTATGACGCGGCCATTCCCAGTTATCAACTTCACCACCAAAGTTGCCAACGGACGCGGGCGGTGCAAAAACCAGACGCACGTCCTTGATGTACGTGTACAGAAAGAGAACGTAAGTCTTGCCGGCAAACATCTCGGCAACTTCCGCGCGCTGTCCGACGTGTTTCTCCTCAGCAGCCTTCTCCAGCTCTTTCTGGCATTGCTCGATCGCTTTGGTCCGCTCCATGTAGCTCATTTCAGGCGTGATGACCGACAGAACTTGATTGGAAATATCTTGAAACGACTCGGTGATGCGAACGGTGTATCCCTTGGCTGGAATCTCGTCGCCGAGGCTCTTCGCTTGGAAACCGTCTCGCAAGTAGTCGTCGGTCGTGGAACTCGAACTTTGGATCGCGCGATAGGCACAGTGGTGGTTGGTAATGATCAAGCCGCGTGGTGACACAAATGAACCGGTGCAACCATTTACTTTGCAAATGCCATCGACAAGACAAGTCTGATCGGCGTTGAAGACCTCCTCCGCAGTCAGCCTCAGACCCTTGTCGGCCAGACTCAGCCCACCTATCTCACTGATTGGAAACATGCCTTCTTCAGCCCGCACAAAGTTGGCTACAGCAGCGAAGATGAACGCGGCTAGGAGTGAGAACTTCATATTGAATTCCTGAGTTGCTGCTCTTGATACGTCATTGCCACGACCTCCACGGTTCGTTCGCGTGCAAACTTTGTTTGCCAAGAATGCGTGTGGCGACATGCGATTCGCCAACCGTTGGCAAACCGCGCATCACTTGGAACGCACGTCGATGTGTTTCTTCTTTGCCACGTAGACAAAGTGGACGAACAACTCATTCTACGTTCCCAGTTTACCCGGTAAACACGGGCTCGACGTCGAGCTCACCGACGGTGACCGTGTTCTAGCAACGGCCCGCTGCCGGTAAAATCGAGATCAAGATTACTCGATTGGCAAGGAATGGTTCACATGTCCAGCACTGATCTGTCTCTCCGTGAACACGTGGTGTATCTACTCAAAGGCGGTGGCGCGCACCTAGATTTTGAGCAGGCAATTGCCGATGTTCCTGAGGCGATGCGCGGAGCGAAGGTCCGAGGCACTGAGCATTCAGTCTGGCAATTGCTGGAACACCTACGCATTTGCCAATGGGATATTCTTGAGTTCTCTCGCGACGCAGATCATGTGTCGCCCAAATTCCCAGATGGATACTGGCCGGAACATGACGCTCCGCCCGAACCAGAATCCTGGGACAAAAGCGTGAACGCATTCCGAAACGACTTAAACGAGATGATTGACTTGGTCTCCAGCCCGACGACAGATTTGTTCGCTCCCATTCCCCACGGCGACGGTCAAACAATTCTGCGCGAAGCGTTGCTCATTGCGGATCACAATGCGTACCACCTCGGGCAACTGGTGCTGTTGCGACGTTGCTTGGGAATCTGGGATGGTTGAATCAACACCCGCTTTGCTCGTTACACATCCAAGATTCGCCACTACAAGCTGGACAGTACCACTTTTAGCTGAAAGCCAACAAATACCGACTCGAAAGTGGCGCTGTCGAGTCGGGCAATTTCAATGCTCCTAAGCTGGACGTTAAGGCGTACCGGCGAAGGGTGGTCGATCATATTGATCACCGATGACGCGTGGATCGCCACTGTCACGAAGAATCTTCATCAGGCGATCGGAAAGACGCTGCTTGATTTCGCGGTACTCGGGATCTGCCGCAAGGTTGGTCATGTGATCCGGGTCTTGCCTCACATCAAACAACTCTTCTGCGGGCCGCAAGCCCATGGTCAGTTCCACTTGTTGGCGAGTTGCTTGAGCTTCCAGGTGCGTCAGCATCCAAGCTTTGGTGGGACTGGCATCCAAGTCGCCAAATGCGGAAAACGTGTTCTCGCGCAACTGGTCGAAACTGGGCCAAGCAGCGTCCTCGGCCAAACCAAAGCCAGGTGCCAAACCCATGGGATAGCGATCGGGTTTGAAGTTGCGGATGTACAGGAACTGAGCAGTGCGAATCGCTCGCTGAGGATATGGCAGCTGTCCATGGCGAGCTTTGGCGACGTGCCGTTCACGGCCGACCACCACATGATCTCGCTGATCATCAATCACACCCGAACGTCGAGATTGCAGCACGGGTACCAAACTGCGACCGGTCATGACATTGGGGACGACCACCCCGCCGGCTTGCAAGAAAGTCGGGGCCAAGTCAGGTAAACTTACAAAATCGTCGACGACCAAACCTGCGCCCGCGCCACTGGGCCAGCAAATCGCCAACGGCACGCGCGTTCCAAGATCGTAGAGATTGCACTTGCCCCGGGGAATGCCGGGGATGCCATGATCGCCGCTGACCACCACGATCGTGTTGTCCGCCAACCCCCGCTCGTCCAACTCGTTCAGCAAAACTCCGAGGCCAGCGTCAAAGGCCTGAACTTCTCCCAAGTAATCGCAGAAATCTTGACGGACTTCGGGTACGTCAGGCAAGTAGCCCGGTAGCTTGCCACGCAATTGATCGGGCTCGAGGCCCCAATGCGACTTGCCGGATCCGCGAATCCACTTGCGGTGACAATTCGTCGGTCCGAACCAGTAGCAAAACGGTTGTTGATCATCACACTGTTCGAGAAACGACCGGAAGTTGTCGCGTACCTCGTTCAACAGCTGCTGCCGGGCGGACTGGGGATCGGACTGTTGGCCGACGATTTGTTTTTCAACAAACTGCGAGAACGCGTTGAAGCGCCGTCCCGCCGAGTTATAGCTGGTGCGTTTCCCACCATGCGGTTGATCTTTGGGTGTCCCCGGACTCCAAACTTTATAAGTGTGACCGATGTGATAGCCGGATTGTTCAAGCAACAGTGGATAGGTGGGAATGTCATCGTCCCAGATTGCTCCTTGCAAAATGGCTCCCAACCCGGTTCGCCAAAAATACTGTCCACTTAACAGTGAACTCCGGCAGGGCGTGCACGAAGGTGCATTGACGTAAGCCTGAGTAAACAACACGCCCTGTTGAGCAACGCGATCAAAGTTCGGTGTAGTAACAATATCGCTGGGTCCGCCTGATTCGAGCCTCGCGTATGCGCTCGCATAGCGTCCCCAGTCATCGGCAAACGCGAACACAATATTTGGTCGTTGCGCGGCTGACGAAACAGACTCCGGATCAGCCGCTAGAGCGGCGCGGTTGATCAGCCAAAAACACAAGACGACGCAACAAGCCCAGCGAACACATTGAGACATCAGTGGAACTCCTTGGTGCAATCGAGTCGGCGCTAGTCGTTGGACCGGCTTATTCTTTCCAGCGGCTGCAACCTTCTCCGGCAACTGCCTGGCCAATCGTCCAGGATTTGAGGCCGAGCGAGGCAGCAATATCCATAACAGTCTTGGCGTAGAATGGACTGACAATAAGCACCAGGCCCAACCCCATGTTGAAGACGCGGTCCATTTCCGTCGGATCGATGTCTCCTAAACTCTGTACCCAGGGAAACACCGCTGGAACTTCCCAAGAGCCGCGTTCCAACAGCAGATCTACGTCGGTCGGCAGGATTCTTTGGGTGTTTTCCAAGAGGCCTCCGCCGGTAATGTGCGCAATGCCGTGTACCACACTCTTGATCTTGTAGTGCTCTAAAACTTGCCGCGTTAGCCGCGTGTAGATGGTCGTGGGACGCAATAGCGCCTCACCCACAGTTTCGCCGAGTTGATCGATGTTCTGGTCGGCTTGCAACCCAGCCTGGTCGAATACTACTTTGCGAATCAAGCTATAGCCATTCGAGTGAAACCCGGACGACTGAACGCCGATGACGGTATCGCCCGCGGAAATTTGCGCGCCCGAAATCAAGTTCTTTTTCTCGACCACGCCCACGCAGAAGCCGGCCACATCGTAGTCATCCGACTGATACAGATCGGGCATAATCGCCGTTTCGCCGGCCAGCAACGAGCAATCCGCCTGGACGCACCCCTGGCTAATGCCCTCGACGATCTGCTCGAGCAGCGGAGGATTGTCGCGGCTCATGGCCACATAGTCCAAAAAGAACAGTGGCTCCGCGCCGCAGCACAATACGTCATTGACACACATGCCGACCAGATCGATGCCCACCGTGTCGTGCCGATTCATCAGCTGAGCGACTTTCAATTTGGTCCCCACGCCATCGGTACCAGATACCAAGATGGGTTGTTCGTATTTGCGCGAGAACAAGGCACAGTTGAAATCCAATTGGAATAGCCCAGCGAAACCTCCGTCGTTGCGTACGACGCGCGGGCTAAATGTCCGGTGCATCAACCTCGGCAGACGCTGCATGGCCTGCTCATAAACTTCCAAGTCGACGCCGCTATCCTTGTAAGTAATTGGACTCATCAACTAGACTTCTTCAGTACCTATCGGGCTTGGAATCGGCCCGGATCGAGTGGGCTGGATTAGGAATCACTGGATTGGAGCGGCTCCAATTATGACCGCTGAGCTGGCACCTGCCCACTCCTGTGCGGAGCTGGCTGCACTTCAATTTGCTTGTTGGCCTCGAACTTCGGCTCCATGACTCCACGCAGCGTCTACATTCATGTGCCCTTCTGCGGCAGGCGCTGTGGCTACTGCAATTTTGCGTTGGTTGCCGGACGTGACGATCTCGTGGCTGGTTACCTTCAAGCGCTTCAGCACGAGTTGGCCACCACGCTGGTTCAACCCGCAAACGTCGACACGATTTTCTTGGGTGGCGGCACACCGAGTCATCTTTCACCCGTCGACCTGCGCCAACTGCTAACGCTGGTGACAGAGTGGTTCGCACCCACAGCTTCCGCGGAGTTCAGTTGCGAGGTCAATCCGATGGATTGCGATGCGCAACGCCTGGGGCTGCTGTCACAATATGGCGTCAATCGCATCAGCTTGGGAGGACAATCGTTCAACGATGCTAAGTTGGCTGTCTTGGAACGCGATCACCACGGACGGCAGCTTCGCGACTCTATCAATCTTTGTTGCCAAGTGTTTGACAATGTTTCGCTGGATCTCATCTTTGCCGCTCCCAACGAAAGCCTGAGCGATTGGCAGCGTGATATAGAAGTTGCGCTTCAGTTTCCACTACGGCATCTTTCGACCTACGGCCTGACGATCGAACGTGGTTCCGCGTTTTACGGTCGTCGCTTGCGCAAGGAAATCGAAGAGCTGGACGAGGATGTCCAGTTGGCCATGTACGAACACACTTTGAAGACATTGTCGCAGACAGGTTGGGAGCACTACGAGGTGTCCAACTTTGCACGGACCGGATATCGCTGCCGGCACAATGAAGCTTATTGGCTAGGTCACACCTGGTGGGGATTCGGACCCGGCGCGGCCAGCTTCCTGCCAAGCGATCGGGACCACACTTATCTGCGGCAGGTCAATCATCGGAGTCCCACGACCTACATTCGGCGGCAACTGGAGGGGCGCTGTGCGGTTGCCGAACGAGACGAAATTGGACTGGAGCAGTATGTGCGGGAGCGTCTGGTATTTGGGTTGCGGCGTTTAGCCGGTCTCAGCCTGACAGAATTGAACGACGTTTACGGAAGTTCGGTCCGCCCGCTGTTTGAACCCTACTTGCAACAATACCTGGACATGGGACTACTGACCTTAGACGCCCAGAACACGCTTCGGCTGTCTCGCCAAGGGCTACTGGTCAGTGATAGTCTGTGGCCGGAATTGTTGGGAGACACATAGTGAAACTAGATCGTTGGAAACTGAGGAACCAAGATGGCCGCCATTGAAGAACATGAGGTTTTTGCCCGCATTGGTGAAGCTGGCTTTGCCGACATTTGTGCGGCGTTTTACGCGGAAGTGGCTCGTGACGACCTGCTCGGGCCGATGTATCCAGCAGACGATATGGTTGGCGCGGAAACTCGGCTGCGCGAGTTTCTGATTTATCGCTTTGGCGGCCCGCCACGTTATATCGAGCAGCGTGGTCACCCGCGATTACGAATGCGACACGCACCGTTCGCTATCGACTCGGCCGCGCGCGACCGCTGGTTGACCCTCATGCGGCGCGCCGTCGATTCCGCCAACATCGATACCGATGCGGCTCAGGTGTTGGATGGGTTCTTCGCGAACATGGCGACCTTCTTGATCAATCGACAGGATCGCGATGGACAGCAGTAGCGGCCGTGCAACGCTGTCTTGCGCCGGGCGTCTCCGGCAAACTGAACCAAATTCAGTTTGCCCGTGAACCTTTTCGTTCCGGCGTTGCTCTGGCAGTCAGGCCACGGACTCTCCGCTCCGGCAGCCTGCCAATTCTGAGCAGACGCGAACCGTAAAACCTGTGTTGCTGGGCTGTTTGATTCTCGTCTCGTGGTTACGCTTGGCCGAGCTCAACGTCTTGAGCACACTATGTCGGCCATCCACTGGTCTCTGGCCAGCAACCCTTCTTCCTGCTGGACTTCGAGATGACATTGCAAGCTTCAACGGACATGGAACGGACCACTGAATCATCGATCGCCTCGTGGTGGCGTTCTCCATGGGGTCCAGGGCCACTGATCCAAGTTGCGCTGCCGTTGATGATCTCGTCTGGATTGTTCTCCGTCACGCTCTTTACCGACCGCACGTTGCTGTACTGGCAAGCCGAATCCTCGGCGGCTGCCGCTATGGGCGCGGGCACGCTGTACTGGAGTTTGCTCTGCCTACCGATGGGCATGCTGGGGTACGTCAGTACGTTTGTGTCGCAGTACCGCGGCGCAGGACAGCCGCGGCAAGTTGGCCAAGTGTACCAACATGGCCTGATGATGGCTTGGCTGTTTGTGCCAGTACTGTTGCTGGGTATCTGGCAGGCATGGAGTTTCTTTGAGTGGGCGGGGCACTCGCGCGAACTGGTGCAGCTCGAATCGGGCTACCTTCGAATTCTATTGCTGGGCGGCATAGGTGTTTTGTTCTACAGCGTGCAAAGCGGCGTCCTGACCGGCCAGGGACGCACTCGAACCGTGCTGCTGATGGATGGCACAGCCAGCGTCGTCAATCTGATCTTGGATGCTGTGCTGATCTTCGGCTGGGGACCGATACCTGCCTGCGGCATCTATGGAGCGGCGGTCGCCACTGCCAGCTCGTTCTGGCTGAAGATACCACTAGCCCATTGGTTGATCTCCAAAGACAGGAGCTCCGCCGCAATCTACGGGATTGGTAAGCGCTATCCACTTCGGTGGAGTTTGCTGAAGCGCATTGCCATCTACGGAGCGCCGGCAGGACTGCAACAACTGGCCGAGGCTGGTTGTTTCTCGGTCATCATGCTGCAAGTCGGGCGTCTCGGCGAGATTGAAATGGCGGCCACGACACTGGCTTTGGGTCTCAACGTACTGGCGTTCGTCCCGCTGATGGGACTCGGAGTCGGGGTGGGCGTGCTGGTGGGTCAACGGCTGACTGAGGGCCGAGTCGATTTGGCTCGTCGATCCGTCAGCTGCGCCATCGTGATCACGGTGCTCTACACCAGCGGTTTTGCGCTGCTGTTGGGACTGTTTCCCGATTGGATGCTGGGCGTATACGCCATCGGCACACCACCGGAAAGGTTTGCCGAAATGCGGCCGATCTTGGTGCCCCTGCTGCAAATCATCGCCTTGTACTGCGTCCTGGACGGATTCCAAGTCGTCTACGTCGGGGCCATCAAAGGAGCTGGCGACACCTGGTTTGTACTAATCGCCACCATTCTGGTTGCTTTCAGCGCCATATTCGCCGGAATTCGCTGCCAAGCTTATTTCGGCCCTAGCCTATTGCTATGGTGGTACGTCATCGCGGGATGGGTAGCCACCATGGGCCTGGTGTTCGCGGCACGCTACTTTAGCGGCAGCTGGGAATCGAAGCGCGTCATTGAATCCACTCCACCACCGGACGGAATGAAGGAATAGATCATGGAAACCATCGCTTGTCCTTACTGCAATGCCCAGTACCGCATTCCGGCCGCCCACATGGGTAAACAAGTACGCTGCCAAAAATGCGGCGACGTCTTCGTGGCCAAATCCGAAGCCGATACGGAACCACCCATGCTCATGGATGTTTCCTCGTCGACCCGCATCGCGGATGAAATTGACTATCAGATTTTCGGCGACGACATGCAGTACGCTGAGATCATCCTCGATCCACGGGAGGCCGTCATCGCTGAAGCGGGAGCGATGATGTACATGTCCGCCGGCATCAATATGGAAACCGTGTTTGGTGACCCCAGTAAGAAAGGCGACAATTTTTGGAACAAGATGATGTCCGCCGGCAAGCGGGTGCTGACCGGCGAGTCGCTATTCATGACCGTGTTTTCCAACATCGCTCAGGATCGTCAAACGGTCGCTTTTGGCGCCCCCTATCCCGGCCGCATCGAAGCTCTACACCTGGACAAACTGGGTGGTGAAATTGTCGCCCAACGAGATTCGTTCCTGTGTGGAGCCAAAGGCATTGAGATCTCAATCGCCTTTCAAAAGAAGATTGGCGTGGGTCTGCTAGGCGGCGAAGGCTTCATCATGCAGAAGCTCCGTGGCGACGGCATCGCGCTAATCCACGCTTGTGGCACCATGATGCACCGCGAATTGCAACCCGGCGAGACGCTACGTGTTGACACCGGCTGCATCGTGGCCTTGGGGCCTACCGTCAATTATGACATCCAGTTCAATAACAGCATTAAGAGCGCCATGTTTGGTGGCGAGGGCTTGGTGTTTGCTACCCTGACCGGTCCCGGCCCCATCTGGCTACAAAGCTTGCCCTTTGCGCGGTTGGCCAGAAGATTCTCTGCCGGTGCATCCAGTTCCAAAGAGCAGGGCTCAGTGCTGGACACCTTTGGCGGGCTTGGCGGTATGTTGATGGGCGACAACGACTGACTTCAGCCCGACTGCTCGGGCTGCCATCGGCTCGTTTGAGTTGAGCCCTGCCTTCGTCGTCCTGCATCGATCAATCGCCTAGTTCAGCCTTCTCGGTAGAACTTGAAACGCTCGATTTGGCCGAGTTTGGAGACAACACTTAGCTCGGCTTTTTCCATTCTTCACGAAGCGAAAATAAGGACTTCCAAGGTTTCTTGACCGGGCTAGCACGTCAGTTCTGGCAGCCAAATCTTCGATCGTGCCAAAGTAGAGCGCGATAAGTTCGCGCAGCCCGCACAATTCCTCTCAGAGATCACTTGCAGCGTATTGGCGGAGCTCCTTAGAAGTGCGTGACCACCTGCCCACAGGCGAAATGCGCCTCGTGCTGGATTCTGAAGCATTTTCGGCGCCGCGGCTCCGAAAACCTTGTGAAGGATGGCACATGCGCAGGCAGTGGCTTACGGTCGGCTGGGTCGGCTTGAACGTTGGTAGACTAAGCGAAACACAGCGCAACGAGGGACTGGGCGCCCTAAAGCGACCTTAATGGCCAGGAAAACTGTTCATTGCTCAGTGTGGGGGTTCTTCGAAAAAACGACGAATCCTACTTGATTCCGCATCTCCAAAAGAGGACAACAAAATCTTAACACGTTACGTATTGCACGCCGCATTCGCAGTTGGGTTGAACTCCCTTCCCACCTGATCACCTGCCTTCATTTACTCTGGGGAGAGCAAAAATGTCAGCTGATTGGTTCTACATGAAGAACGGTTTCTTTCACCGCCAAAAACGTGTCGGTCCCGTCTGTGAGCGGGAATTGCTCGCAAAGATTGAGCATGGCGAAGTCAAGCCAGAAACGCTGCTGTCCAGCACCAGCAAGACTCACGGACACTGGGTTGCCATGCGAGAAATCAAACCGGCCATCCGGCATTGGAAGCAGCATCACCCAGACGCTGCCTAAACAGACCCCCCGCAAGAACACTTACCTGCTCGGATAAAATGGTCTTCGAGACCTGTGCGCGCTGATCTATTGATAGCACTACCGGCACGCTCCAGACCATGGTTGATTGTCTCGAAGCATGCGATCTCAAGCCGGCCAATCACCGGCTACTGGATGACCTTGATTTTCACATTCTTGTACTGAATCACCATTGGCGGCCCTTGGTGAATCTGCAGCGCTAGTACGCCCTCGCTGGCGGACTTATCTTTCTGCTCGTCAGTCACCTCAGACATCAATTGGTCATTGATGTAGTGACGCAGCCTGGGTCCTTTGGCGACCACACGGTAATGATTCCATTGCCCTTCCTTGATGTGCTTGCCTAGTTCGCTGGATTCGGCGAAACGTTCGGCCTGCTTGTTGCCGTCCTGATCAATGGTGACGCGTTCACCTCGTTGGACCAAAATCCCTCGTCCCTTTTCTTCATAGTTGATGCCAGCGTATTTCAGCGTCGCATCGATGTCGGCTTGATAACCGCCCACGATGAAGTCGGCTTCCTTAATAATTCGACTACGATACTGGATGCCCGAGTTGGCGCTTCCTCCGGAAATCTTGTAGTCGAGTTCCAGTTCAAAGTCGGCAACTTTGCCACCATCCCAGATCAGGAACGTATTGAACTTGAGGGGTGCTTCGGCCGTCGTACGGCCAGTGATGGCACCATCTTCCACCGACCACAGGTCTGGATTACCTTTCCAGCCTTGCAGATCCTGGCCATTGAAGATCGATTTGAATTCCTCTTGAGACCAACCGGTTTGGGCCGCACTCATCAACATCGTCAAGGCAACAAGCGTCGTCCGGTTTTTCCAGGCTTTGAATTTCATTTGGCTCTCCCGATTAGGCTGCGTTAGATTTTTTGATCTGAGTGAGATCGTAGTTTATCCACTTGCACTTTCAATGAAACCAGCTGGCACATTTTCATTCTTGGTGTAGCCTGTTCACCTACAGTGGCCGCAAACCTGCGAACGCGCACGGGAAATATGCCCGGCCAGGCAAGCTTTCCAAGTCGCCTGATCCCAACCATCCCAATCAAAGTCCCCTCTGTGCCCAGCTCGGCTGAACCCGATCCCAAACCTGAGCCCAGATCGGTTCTCGGCGATTTTTGGTCGCGATGTAGGTCGTTGACAGGCTTTCTCGTGGCCGCCGCAGGAACGGGCGTTTGTCTACACGCGTTGACGGTGCTCTTTTCTTCTCTGCATCCGGTGTTGGAGTTGGCCAATCACTTTTGCATCCACGCACTGATCGTTGCCGGCGTCGTGTGCCCCTGCCTGTGGTGGATGAAACGCGTTTGGCGAGGTTGGGGCACAGCGTTGGCATTGGCCTATCTGCTGTTCGTCGTTCAACCCTGGAATTTGCTGCCCCGTCAGCCCGGCAATCAACCAACCACGGCCAACTCGTTGCAAGTGCTGTCTTGGAATCTTCTGTCCGTTAATCGTTCGCATGCCGGCATTCTCCAAGTGATACGCGACGTGGATCCCGACTTACTGGTGCTGATTGAGATCCGACCGGGCATGCTAGAGCAACTTGCGTCGCTGAATAAACTGTATCCGATCCAGTT
This sequence comes from Pirellulaceae bacterium, assembly GCA_028289675.1. Lineage (GTDB taxonomy): Bacteria > Planctomycetota > Planctomycetia > Pirellulales > Pirellulaceae > Aureliella. The sequence goes on along the minus strand of JANQOL010000353.1, from coordinate 266 downwards.
GGGTAAAGAGAGTTGGGGAGGGGAGGGCATCGCGGTCTTCAGCCGGATACCGGGAACCAACTTAAAGTTTGAGAACTTTGAATACGCTGACCAGCCAGCAATCATCGCCGAAGTGACCGGCCGCGATGGACGACAGGTTCAGGTGGTTGCACTCCATACTCTTTCTCCGTTGCCACTCCACCGTGCTGCCATCCGTGATCGCCAGCTGCAAGCGTTGGCAGAGTGGGCGCAAGATCAATCCGGACCCGTGTGCGTCTGCGGCGACT